>MGPH01000026.1:5370-7094 GCA_001797365.1 Deltaproteobacteria bacterium GWA2_45_12 | reverse complement strand
GAAGAATAATCCTGGCCGTAACCTGACTAAGAACTGCTGTAAACCTCCGCTTCAAGATAATACCATATCTTGCCTTAAAACTTGAATGAAAACTCTCACTATGGCTGCGAATGTGATACTCAGTAAGCCAACCCATCACATCCATATACAATTCAAGATACATTGATTTCCACGCAAGACTACCATTCAAATTGTTGTTTTTCTTAGGAAAAACATAAGCAATCATACCCCTCTCAGCAATCTCCTTAACCAATTCACGGTCATTAAAACCAGCATCCAAACGGATACTGCCACCATACGAATTTTTAATCAACTTATGCATAGCACGACATTCTTGTTCCCCACTAATATCAAAAGCCTGCACAACCTCTCTTGAATCAACTATGCTTGTCATATACTCACCACTCTTCTTGTTGCTCTCATAATTCTGTTTTCTACTTGTTTCCAAACCAGTACCATCCCCACAAAGCACACCATTACTGTCCTTGGTTTTGTCAAAAACCTGCTTCAAAACAAATACCACTTCAGGCTTATCATAACCATCCCCAATAGTGCGGTCATCCAACTTTTCATTAATGCCAAGAAAAGGAGCAAGAATAGTAAGCCACCCCTGAGCACTTCTTTCTGTAAAGCCCAAAGCCTCACAAGCCAGCACTGCCTTCGCAAGACTCTTCGGGTTAGTTAACGGCTTTCCTACCTTGCCTTTACAAGGCATAAGCACAGCTTCATCCACAGAATCACGTATAAACTGCAAGGTTTCTATGGCGTTTTCAACTTCTGTCTGGTTATACTCGGGCCATGATATTGCTTGAGGGGTTTCATACTCGTAGAATCCTTTCTCACGTAGTAATGGAACCATTTGCCTAAATTCTTTATTCGGAAGCACCGGCATACCCTAATATGTGCCTAACTACTATTTATGTATTTGTATTCTCCAAAATACAAATCATTAAATATGAAATATGCCTAAAAGAGAAAGTTAATGATGGTATACATAAGAAAAAAGAAAATTAAAGGTAAAACGTATTACTATATTGTCCAAGGACAATACGATTCAGAGGGAAAAGTCCATCAAAAAGTGCTACTATACCTCGGAAATATCGAAAACATCTTAAAAGTGTTCAAATTCTACAAAGAAAAATACCTAAAAGGTTGAATATCCACGCAACGCCGACTTCTGTCCCATCAGGTCTTCTTACTGTTTTGTATCTGAAGTTTATAGCCATTCTTAGAATATCATTGTTTCTTCATTCGGGATTCTCGTTATCAGCGCTCTCTCCTGATGGCATTTCTCCTTGGCTTCTTTAAAGACTTTCTTGACATCTTTTCCGTGTGAAACTATCCTGCTTTTGCATATTGCAACCCATTCTCCTATGTAATTTGACAGGTCGCTTTTCATAAAGAACTGATAGTTTTCTTCCATAAACATTCCCTTAACCGAAGGGGGGCGTCTTTTATATAAACCTTTCTGTATATTTTCACGGCTTTTTTATCTTTTTATTTTCATAGTTTATTATGCCAATTGGTATGATAGTTACGTAAACTCATTTAAAGGCATGTTTCGGCACATTTGCATTCTTTTCCACCGCGGCTTTTGCGTAACCTTTATATACTTGCTTTGAAAAGTTGCTTTTATGGCTGATAAGAAGGAAGTTTCTAAGGCAGCTTCTGCTGGTGCTTCTTCTTCAAACACGCTTGGGGTTGTTGGCGTTATTCTTGGTGCG
>MGPH01000026.1:0-5330 GCA_001797365.1 Deltaproteobacteria bacterium GWA2_45_12 | reverse complement strand
TGTCGCCCTAAGCGGACCATTTGTTCCGCGCCTCAGAAAATCACCCATGGCAGGGGCATTTTTAAATGGTGTTAACCTTGCTTCGCTGGCCTTAATGGCCGTGGTCAGTTGGCAATTGGGAAAAACTGCTCTTATTGATTGGCCCACAGTGATGATGGCCATTGGTAGTTTTGTGCTTTTACTTTTATTCCGTTTGAACTCGGCCTGGCTCGTATTGGGGGGTGGCCTTTTGGGATTTTTAATATAAGGAGACCTGATGAAAAAACTCCAATTTCTCGATCGTTTTTTGACTTTGTGGATATTTATGGCCATGGCTGTGGGCGTTGGCGTGGGTTATCTTTATCCCGGTTTTTCAAACATCTTAAACCGGCTGCAACATGGCAATACATCCATTCCGATTGCCGTTGGCCTGATTCTCATGATGTACCCGCCGTTTACCAAGGTCAAATACGAGGAGTTGGGTCTGGTTTTCAAAAACTACCGGGTTCTCGTTCTATCATTGATACAGAATTGGGTTCTCGGCCCCATTCTCATGTTCGCGTTGGCCGTTCTCTTTCTTTCAGACAAACCGGAATACATGACGGGGCTTATTCTGATCGGCCTGGCCCGATGCATTGCCATGGTGGTTGTCTGGAACGATCTGGCGGAAGGAAACACCGAATACTGCGCCGGACTCGTTGCCTTCAATTCCATCTTTCAGGTACTGTTCTTTTCAGCCTATGCCTATGCGTTCTTGATGGTATTTCCCTCATGGTTGGGACTTAAGGGTGTTCAAATTCATATCACCATGGGCGAGATCGCAAAAAGTGTCTTCATCTATTTGGGCATTCCTTTTCTTGCCGGAATGCTGACCCGCTTCATTCTGATGAAAATCAAGGGAGCAGAATGGTATGCACGGGAATTTATTCCCCGCATCAGCCCACTGACCTTAATTGCGCTTCTTTTCACCATCGTGATCATGTTCTCGCTTAAGGGTGAATACATCGTGCAGTTACCAGGGGATGTTTTTCGGATTGCCATTCCTCTGCTGTTTTATTTTGTGATCATGTTCGTGTTTTCTTTTTTGATGAGCAAGAAAATGGGCGCCAATTATAGCGAATCTTCTACACTATCATTTACGGCAGCCTCCAACAATTTTGAACTCGCCATTGCCGTGGCCATTGCCACATTTGGATTAAACCACGGAGCCGCCTTTGCTGCCGTCATTGGCCCCCTGGTGGAAGTACCGGTGATGATTGCACTGGTGAACGTATCTTTTTATTTCAGAAAGCGTTTTTTCAAACAAAATAACGTTCTGATCGGGAACTGCCGATGAATAAAAAAAATATTTTATTTCTGTGTGTTGCAAATTCCTCCCGCAGCCAAATGGCTGAAGGATTGGCCAGGCATTTTTTTGGAGACCGAGCGAAGTTCTTGAGCGCCGGCTCCCAGCCTTCAAAGGTCAATCCGTTGGCCATTCAAGTTATGAAAGAAGTCGGCATCGATATTTCTGCTCACCAATCCAAGTCCGTTGACAAAATTAATCCCAAAGATATCGATTTGGTTATCACCCTATGCGCCGAAGAAGTTTGCCCCGTCTTTCTGGGAAAAGCCAAACATCTACACTGGCCCTTTCCCGATCCTGCCAGCGTTTCAGGTTCAGAAGAGGAACATCTCGAAGCTTTTAGAAAAACTCGCGATCTTATTTTAGATAAAATGAAATCCTATTTCCGATGATAGATTTGGATGTTCTTTTTCATAGGCGTCATGGTTTAAGCCTTCTTATTCGACTATCACACAACATAAGGATTTGTTTGACTTGGGGATTTGTGTTTGCTAGCTTGCGCCACTTTTAATTGGGGGGCTTTAGGTAGCTCCTCAAGTATAAAAAGCATCGAAACAAGGTTTATTGCAGGTTTTTTTGGGGCGCTAGCTCAGCTGGTAGAGCACATCCCTTTTAAGGATGGTGTCCCGGGTTCGACCCCCGGGCGCCTCACAATCCGCCTCTGGCGGATTCCTCTATTTTCTCATGCCATTTTCTATTTTCTTAGTTTTGGAAAATAGCACTGGATAATGGAAAATGGAGGGAATTTTGCTTCGCAAAATTCGTCCCCATCGTCTAGAGGCCCAGGACACCTCCCTTTCACGGAAGTAACCGGGGTTCGAATCCCCGTGGGGACGCAACACAAAAAAGCCTAACTATTTAAATTAGTTAGGCTTTTAATTGGAATTCATTCTAATAACTCCAATTATGGAAATCGATCAGAAAAAATATTTTCTCACCACACTTAGCCTCAAGTTACAGCACAAAATTTTAGAAAAAGAAGACGTCGCGTTTATCTTCAGCGTTTCGCCTAAAACAATTGAGCGCATGATGGCAGACGGATCCATTCCGTTTCATTATGTCGGGAACAAACCGAGATTCCATCTTGATGAGATTGTGGCGGCTTTCCGAAAAGATTGTTTGGGTTTTTATCAGAGGCAATTCCGGGAGAAACAAAAGACCCAGGAAAGATTGAATGCCTCCTTACCGAGCAAAATCAAAAGTTCCGGGCCAAAAACTCTCGCAGAAATTCGAGCCGAATCAGGACGTGCCTATCTGGATGAATAACTTCTGTACAACCCTTCCCACTTTCTCGCACCACTGGTGCGAGTTTTTCATTCAAAAGGGGCCTTTTTATTCAATGAACTAAATGAATTTTATAAATTGTCTCTCCTCGAAAAATAAACTACAAACTTCGGATGAACTCGCCGCCTCTGAATAAAAATAATTACGCCTTCATCGACAGCCAGAATTTGAATTTGGCCATCCGTGACCAAGGGTGGGCTTTGGATTACGGTCGGTTCCGCCAGTATTTGAAGGACAAATACAAAGTGGCCAAGGCTTTTCTGTTCATCGGATTCATCCCGCAGAATCAAGCCCTCTATACTTCTCTTCAAAAAGCCGGGTATATCCTTGTCTTCAAGCCGACGCTTTCCCTGCCGGACGGAAAGGTGAAGGGCAATGTGGACGCGGAGCTTGTCCTTCACGCCATGATTGAATATCCGAATTACGACCAAGCCCTCATCGTCACGGGCGACGGGGATTTCTACTGCCTCGTGGATTATCTTTTGAAGAATAAAAAACTGCTGAAACTCATGATCCCCAATAGGAAGAGTTATTCCTCCCTGTTCAGGAAGCTAATGACGGACATTGTCTTTATGAATGAATTAAAAGAGAAACTGGAGCACAAAAAAGGGTAAAAAAAAGAGGCATTACCTCAGGGACGGAACCCTTTGGATAGCCTCAGATCGTGATTCGCCCTCATTATCTCAAATGATTCATCTTCGTCAATAAGACTTTTCCACAAGACTTTTCCGCAGTGCTGCGAAAATTTGGGAGTCGCTGACTCCCGAATGTGTTATTTGGACGGCCGTCCTTTCGGTTTTACTTTGACCCATTTGATCAAATCCGTTTCCAAGATGACGAATTCTTTAGCGAATTGACGAACTGGAATAGCTCCCATGTACCGTCGGACGGTTTTGACTGACACCCCGAGAAATAGGGCTATTTCTTTTTGTCCTGAAAGAACTCTATTGCTGACATTGTTTTCCATATTAACCTCCAATCAATCCGGCCCCCCTACGCATTGCGTTAATGTAAAGAACCCTTCCTGATCAGAGGAATCCTAGGGTGGGCGTGGCTTGAAGGTTATCTCTCGAATCACTTGCAACCCCCTGACTTGATTATTGGAACAAAGATTTTAACTGGTGTTCGTATGGGTTCGTAGGTAGGGTTCGACCAATGCATTGTTGGGAACGCATAAAAAGACTATCTATATCAAATAGTTAGGCTTTTTTATTGTCCGTCCAAGATAAAACTTAAACTAATAGCCCATGATTACATCTTGAAAAAGATAAAATTGCCCTGTATTATGTCTTTATATGTATAGAAATGCATTGGAATATATCTCAAAATGGTACCGGAAAGAGAGCCGGAAGCCACTTATCATTAGAGGTGCCCGCCAGGTGGGTAAGTCTTATTTAGTGAAGGAATTCGCTAAACGAGAATCTCTCTCGCTTCTGGAAATCAATTTTGAAAAAACACCTGAGGTCGCAGATCTTTTTGACAAAGGGTCCATCCAAAAAACATGTGAGTTTCTTGAGCTGCAGTACAAAACCCGTATCGAGCCGAAAAAAACTCTTCTTTTTTTGGACGAGATTCAAACAGCTCCCCAGGTGATTCCCGTTCTCAGATATTTTTATGAAGAAAGACCCGACCTTTGCATCATCACAGCCGGCTCGCTTCTGGAATTTGTTCTTCAAGATCATTCTTTTTCCATGCCGGTCGGGCGTTTGGAATACCTGCATCTTGGCCCGATGACCTTTGAAGAATTTCTCGATG
Organism: Deltaproteobacteria bacterium GWA2_45_12; assembly: GCA_001797365.1. Lineage (NCBI taxonomy): Bacteria > Deltaproteobacteria > Deltaproteobacteria bacterium GWA2_45_12. The sequence goes on along the minus strand of MGPH01000026.1, from coordinate 967 downwards.
CGAACGGGGAAGCGGACCTGAAGAAATTTATCGGGAAGTTTCAGCTGAAAGACCCGATTCCTCTCCCGCTGCATCAACGCCTGATGGATCAAATACGGATTTATTGCGTGACGGGCGGGATGCCGGAGACGATAAGCACCTTTTTGAAAGATTCCTGGGAGGGATGCGAATCAGTAAAAAAAAACATCCTCTCCACCTATGAAGATGATTTTTCAAAATACAGAAAACGCATTCCCGATGGTAGGCTCAGGAAAGTTTTTCAAAAGATGCCCCGCCTGATCGGAGAAAAACTTAAATACGTCAATATCGATCCTCTGGAACGTGCCAAAGACTTGAACGCGGCCCTTGACCTTCTTTGCATGGCTCGCGTGGGGCACCGGGTCTATCATAGCTCTTCCAATGAAGTTCCTCTTGGAGCCGAGATCAACGAAAAATTTTTCAAACTTATTTTTTTGGATGTGGGTTTGGCAAGCTCCGTCTGCGGTCTCAATCGGTTGGACTTTGAAAAAGAAGAAGATCTCAATCTCGTCAATGCGGGAAAGCTCGCGGAACAGTTGGTTGGTCAGCATCTACTCTACGATCTTCCTCCTTACCAACCCCCAGAACTTTACTACTGGGCTCGCGAAAAGAAAAATGCCTCTGCAGAAGTCGACTATGTCGTCTCCAAAGGACCACAAGTGATCCCTATTGAAGTCAAATCCGGGAAAAGCGGTTCTCTCAGATCCCTCCATCTCTTTCTCAAGGAAAAGAAACTTCCTCTGGGAATCCGCTTTAACTCAGAACCCCCGAGCGTTTTAAAAGAAAAAGATTTCACGCTCATTTCACTGCCGTTTTATTTCATGGGACAATGGAGACGTCTCGTTTAAGTTTTTCATCCTCACCTCCCCTTATTTGGAAATTTCTCGACCATTGTTCATGAGTGGGGCCCCACGGGCTTACGCCCGTGGCACCAAAGACACCGGATTCA
>MGPH01000025.1:44556-46830 GCA_001797365.1 Deltaproteobacteria bacterium GWA2_45_12 | reverse complement strand
CGGGAGCAGATGAAAACGGTTTTTATTAAACAACAAAAAATAGCAGCGTGATGGTTATCAAACAATTTCAACTAAGAATGGGATTGACCCAATACCTCACCCCCAATTAGTTTATGCATCCATATTTAAAAAAATCAGGGGATAATCGACAGGATTTTTTTTGCCAAAACAGGGTCCGCTTGTTTGAGGATCTGTATTCCTTTTTTGATGGCTGATTCCCAACCAGGGCCTCTTTTTTTTAAAACTTTGTAGGCCGAAGTGAGATCGGATTTTTTTGTTTGGAGAAAAAAATCAAAGAGGGCGGCGGCCTGAAGAATGTCTTTTTTTATCTTCGCGGTCTGGCTAGTGGGTCTTTTAACGGCAACAATGAGTTTGTGCCATGCAAAACGGGCGGGATGTGGGACTAAAACGATTAACCCGGCTTCATGGGGAAGGGCGCATTCTTGGGTGTCTTCGAGCAGGTAATCCAGATAACGCAAGGGTTGAGCCGCCACATTCAGGGCGGGCAAGAAAACAGGCTCTTCTTTTTCACGGCCCCACAAGGGGGTGAGAATATCCAAATGGAGTTCACGTCCCCTGATTTTAAAGGAAGTGGAGGGATTTTTGTTATTGAGTAAGGGAATGGGAAAGAATCCCATCTTTGCCTGCTCTAAAACTTCGGGAAGATCGGCCGCCGCTTCTTTAAATCCCAAAGCCACTGAAAGGTTTTTGTCTTGGGCGATGTCGATGTCCTGGGTGCGTAAGAGCTCTTTCCACGCAATTCCCAGCAAGGCTGAGTAAGCCAGAAAAGCGTGTGTGCCGACCAAAACGGAGCCCGCTTTAAAGATCCCTGACTCAGACAAAAGCAAAAGCACCTTGAGGCTGGTCCGGTCGGGAAGCAGGATCCCACCTTTGACGAGCATGGCCGCCAGTCTTTCGCGTTCCTCACGGTCTTTGGATTTAAGTGAATTATTTTTCTGGTGGTCGAGTAAGATCTGCTGCATCTCTTTGGAGTCGGGTCCGAGGTAAATCTGACGCTTTTTACCGGTGAGATTGGATTGCAAATACCAATAAACCCGGCTCTTGACCGTTTTGCTGGTGAAGGTGCCCTTAAGATCCCCAATGTCGCGGATGGCTTCCGCCGTTTTCACCTGTTGGAAGAAGTTTGCGTAAAGGGTCGTTGTCGAAAGGGGGAGTTCTTGAAAATAATCCATAGTTATACGCCATATTAATTTAACGGCGTATAACCGGCAAGGGTTTTATTATGGGGTTGCAGGGATAAAATTTATATAACCCTCAAAGGCACCCGCGAAATGCCGGTGCGCAAATGCGGGTTGAAGACGAGGCCGAAGCCTCGATGGGCTGTGGGCCGGGGGATTGGACGCGATGACGGGGGCCCGTCCCTTTTGATTCTCCCGGGATTTAATTTTGGAACGACTTGGACGGCAAAAACTTCGGCGCTGCCAAAGCCCGCTTCAGAGCCTAGTTCGGGCATTTCCGGATCGAGAATATCCGTACAATGAAAGGTACTCAAACCCATGGGTGCCAGCGAAATATGGCCACGGGTTGTAGTTCCCGTCCGCCGCTGGGGTTGGGCTGGGACAGGGGCTGTGGGGGCAAACGAGGCCGTGCGTGTTCTCACCTCATTTAAAGACGGACCCGGCTCTAAGAAAGTATCCCGGTAAATGCGATCCCCATTATTCAAAGGAGGAGGGGCTTTAGAAATATCCTCATCGCTGAAATGGACATGATCTGATGAAAGTCCCAAAATATTTTCGGCGTAACTTACAATATGCTCGCGAAACTCCTGCACATGCCCGAACCCCCCGGCGGAATAAAGTTCTTCCACCAGCAGATGCGTTCGACCTTTCCCATCCAAAGTGATTTCAATCAATCGCCGGGCCATCACTTCCCCATCGATGATCCAATTGGCCACCTTAAACTGCCCGTGCATCATGCGGTGAAGGGGCTGCCCTTCGGCATCGACCCAGAGCCGTTCCAAATTCTGGCACGTTTCGACGGGAATACTTCCTGAAAGGGCGATGGTCTCCAAATCCCCCGAGACTTCAAAGACGAGGGATTTGCGGGCCTGCTTCATCCCTTTCTTCATACCGGCAAGAAAGTTCTCCAAATCCCTTTTGATGAGGGCAAAGGTATTTCCAAAATGATCGCGGATGTCTTGGTAATGGTTTTCAAAGGTGCGGAGAAGATCGAAGGTTTTTAAAAACGTATCGCCTTTGATTTCATCACCGGATTCGTAAGCCTTTTTCCATTGGGCCACTTGAAAGGGGAGCC
>MGPH01000025.1:26268-44539 GCA_001797365.1 Deltaproteobacteria bacterium GWA2_45_12 | reverse complement strand
GGAAGAGATCCGCCCGATAGTCATCCTGCCAGGGAGTTAAAACAGAAGCCGGGAAGACACCCTCAAGCTCGCTGTATCGATCGAAAATAAACCGAAGCTTTTGAGAACGTGTTTCTTCGGCGATATTCCCTTCACGATTGAAGCTCCGGTGGACGGTGGTCAGCTCCCCCTGTTTTGATCCTAAAATCAAGCGACGCATGGAGGACAAGCCTGCCGGCCTCATGAAGGTGGAGGCCTTGGCTAAAAGGAAATAAAGAGGAGTTTTTTGAAAATCCTTCCAAACTGATGATTCAAACAGGACTTCGAAAGCTTTTAAGGTTTCAGGGGTGCCGTCTTGGGAGAGATTTTTCTTAAAATCTCTCTCAATTAGGGTGTAACCTGATTTCACCAAATGATTTAAAAACGAAACTCCGGGGGTGCGCTTTAAATTTTTTTCCACAAAATTGAGGAATTTTTTCTGTAGGGCCCGGTGTGTCTTTGGATCGTGGGAGGCCATTTCGTGCCGGTATCTTTCCCACACAGTTCGCATGCCTTCGTGGGTCCATTCCGTTAAGAGAAAGCGATCCGGCACCCTCTGGACACGCTGGATCATGGTTTGGACCATGGGATGATCAGTCAATTGCAAGTCTTCCGCTGTTCGAAGGAAAAATTCCTCCATCTCGTTTTGTTCAGCAAAAATTAAATTCATGATTACATCCATAGAGAGATTGATCTCACCACGACGTAAATCTGCTAAGTGGTAAGGGTTGCTCGGATCCGAGAGACGCCGCTCAGCCGTTATAAAAAGTGGGTGATCTTTATCCAATCCAAAGTCTTTAAGCACCTGTAAGAGAAAAGCGCCGATTTTTTCAGGAGGAGGGTTCAAATAATCCAAAGCTAGGGTTTTCATTTCATCGATTTGTGTGGTTGTACTTAAAAGATCGAGAACCGTTAAAAAAGAAGCCAGGGCTTCGACCTCGGGGGTTGTCCCCGTTGCTTGTATGACCGCTAAGCAATCTTCATAATATTTTCTTTCTTTCCTATGAATTCCATTTTCCATCTTGAAAAGATTTTTCAGCGTTTGCCAACGTCGGCTGGAAACTCGCCATGAAGGATGATCCCCCACAGGACACAAATAATCCTGAAGAAAGTCTGGCACACCCAAGGTCATGAGCAAGCCACGCACGGTATCCCGAGTCACAAGGCCTCTGGATATTAAATCGGGGAGCCGTTGCGGCAAAGAAGGAAGGATCAGGCTTTCACCCACCAAGGCAAAGGGGAAGGCGCTCAAGGTGTCGAACATCCAAGTGGGCCCAAAGGGCGTGTTGCCAATAAAATAATTGCGAATCCAAAGACGCATCTTTTCTGGAACATGGGAAGGGATGATGTCAGATTCCGAATCCATGATTTTTATTTTTCCTAAATTCAGGACTCTGGAAGCATCGCTCAATTCGCCGGCAAACAAAAGCAATCCTCGAACAGCCAAGGGGTTTTGCCGCTGCCATTCAACGGAGGCGATCATTGTTTTAAGGGTGCCCAATCGTTCTTCGGCCTGTTCCCGGCTCACACTCGGTTTTTGATAATTAAAAGTACCCGGTGGATTCCATCCATACACCGAGGTTGATGGGGAAAATATCTTGTCCCAAAAAGGGTCCAAATTTAAAAGGCCATGGGCGGCCAACAAAGAATGATAACGATCAAGAAAAAATAAATTATTCTTTCCTTCAAACATACCTTTGGGTCTGGCTTCCCCTCCTGCGGGTTCCATCAGCCGGGCTTGGATCAATACCCCCCTGTCGATAAGGCCGGCGTCGATGAGAATGGGCAGGGCCTCCATGAAAAAATGCTCTGATCGTATGCGCGGCAGTATGTAAGCATTGCCGGACGCTAACGCTATTCTAAAAACATGCTTCCTTGTGAAAAAACCTTGGGCGATCAATTCGGGCAGGTGTTTTAAAAGAAGGGTCAGGGGTTCTTCCGTGCCTGTTTCCATGAGGGCGTAGTTATTCACACTGACGCTGCGGTTCAGATAATCTTCCACCCAGGCATCCACATCGGCGGGAGTGTAGACAAAGCCATCCAAGACAATTCTTTGGGAGGCTAAGGAAAACGGTGGCCTTTCAGCAAACCGCTCGGCCCATCTCAAACGGGCGAGATCATTATCATGCAGAATGGCCTTTGGCAAAGAGGGGATATCGTTGGCCAAAATGAATTTATCGCCTTCGGGAGAGAGTTCGGCTAAGCGGGCCAGTCCCGTTAAGGCCCTTTCTTCCGGTTCGATAAGAGGAAGCCCTTGATGGACAAGCAAAAGCGCCTGGCGTGCTCCTTGAAAGGTTTCCTCATTGAGAGTGAGTGCCGCACGATCCAAAAAAGCCTGGATGTTCTGCCATTGGGTGAGTGTTAAAGCCATGGGTTTTCTCGTGCCTTATTTTCGATGAAAAAGAGGAAAGGTTGCTAAGAACTTTAATACAAAAAACCGAAGAGGTAGAGGGGAATTCGACGTCCTGCGCCTATTTCCTGACCATCAATGGCAAAGAGCGTATGGGAGTCGTAAGAGGAGTCCTTTTTATTTTTGCCTCCGACTTCAAACAAGTGACTCTGAATGCAAAAATCGGCGCGCGGATGAAGAAATAAAGGATAATCCTGGAGCTGGTTGGCAAAGAAAGTTTCTCGAATACTTCCCACCTCCCCTGCTAATTTAAGAGAACCTGTAATGACATCGATTAAATTTGTGTTTTCCAGATAAACTTTCCCCGGCTTTCGCACCATCTTGGCCACTTTCCCTTTTTCCCTTACGGATCGGATCAAGCCTCCCTTTTCCAGGTAATCAAGAAAATGATAAACATATTCTTTTGAAAGATGAAGGTCCCGGCTCATGCCGTCAATATTGGGTGTGAAGGGCTGCGAGGCAGCCACCAACCAAAGCATTTTTTTCAAAACATTCACTTTTACGGGTGTAACCTGAAACAAGGCGGGGATATCTTCGGCAATGACTTTCTCTAAACTGGATAGCAATTTTGAGGTGTAGGTTTTTTCTCCTTCCAAAAAATAAGGGTAGTAACCTTTTTTAAGATAATCCTTAAAATATTTTAGGATCGGTATCCCTCGGGTGATCTCAGAAGCATAACGGGTATGTGATGCTATGATTTCTTTTAGCTGGTAAGGTTTGAAATCTTTTTTAAGGACCAAGGTTAAATATTCACGGAAAGAAAGTCCTTTTAAAGAGTAGGTGGCAACGCGTCTTGATAAATCGGCTGTGCCCTTTTCCAATGCGATCGAAGAGTTGCCGCTCATGAGTATCTGTTTGTCTTTGTAAGTGTCGATGATGTTTTTAATCTCCCTTGACCATGAAGGGTAAGTATGGACCTCATCGAGGATGAGCGCCTGCCCCCCGTATTTGAAATATTTCTGGGCAATATTAAATAATCCCGTTGATACCACCTGGATGTTGTCACAGGAGAGGTAAAGGCATTTTTGAACGTCAGCGTAATGTTCCTGGTAATACTGAAGAAGGAGGGTGGTTTTACCTACTCCCCGGGCCCCTAACACGCAAAGGGCGCGGGATTTCCAGTCGATGTGTGGAAACAGATAACGTTTAAAGGAAAGAGGTGCATTCTGGGTGCTATTTTTATGGATTTCGTAAAGGGAGTCGAGCATAAATAGTAGTTTGTAGTCTGCCTTTATTTTATAAATTAGTCAACTCTAGTTTGCTATAAAAACCTCCTATTTTTTCTTTTACATCACAAACGGAAGGATGAGCGAGGCGGCGATTCCGGCAAGGGCGATAATAAACATGAAAATGACCAGTTTTTTTTCTTTGCGGTATTGAAGGCTGTGTTGCTGGTGGGCGCTCATAATTTTAATCCTTCCAATAATGATTTTTTCATTATTTCGATAGGGGCTTTTTTGCCCGTCCATTTTTCAAAAGCCAGCGCACCCTGGTATAAAAGCATGCCCCAGCCGGGGTGGGTGGACAGCTTCAATTTTTTTGCCCTTTGAAGTAGGGGAGTTTCAGACGGATTGTAGACAATGTCTGAAACCATGGCCCGGGCCGGAAGTTTTGAAAGGGGCAGCTTGACCCATTTGGAACCTTTCATTCCCATCGATGTTGTATTCACCAACAAATCAGCAAATGACCAATAATTTTTGTCCATGTTTTCAAAAGACGCGGCGTTATAAGTGGTATGGGGGATTTTTTTGCTCATTTCAACAGCTAAATCGTGGGCTTTTTTGAGTGTACGGTTGATAATGAACACTTCCCTGGCTTTGGCCAATCCAAAAGCCACACACAAAGCCCTGGCGGCCCCGCCGGCCCCCAACAGGATGACCTGTTTTCCCTTGACGTCAAATCCGGCTTCTTTTTTAAGCGAAAGCAAATAGCCCATCCCATCGGTGTTGGAACCATAGAGTTTTTTGTTTTTAACAAGGATGGTATTTACCGCCCCTATAAGCCTTGCTTCCCGTGAAAGCGAATCCATGTAGGGAATGACCCCTTGTTTGTGGGGGATGGTGACATTAAGCCCGACAATATGTTTTTTTTTAAGATTTTTAAAAAAATCACCCAACTCATAATCTTTGACCAAAAAGGCCTCGTACAAATAAGGCAGTTTAAGACAGGCCAATCCCGCATTGTGCATGAGGGGGGAAAGCGAATGTGAAATGGGGTCTCCAATTACTCCCAAAATTTTAGAGGACGATTTTGACATTTTTTGTTTCCTTTAACGCCAGTTTTGCATGGGCGATATCTTTTTTAATTTGAGCGGCAAGTTCCCTGGCGTTTGAAAATCTTTTTTCATCCCTGAGTCTTTTGACAAAAAACAGGCGTATTTTATGTCCGTAAATCTTTTGATGAAAGTTTAAAATATGGGTTTCGATTTTGAGGTTTTGTTCCATTTCAAAAGTGGGATTGGTTCCTATGTTGGTAACACTTTCCAAACGCTTGTTTTTAATTTCGACCCATGTGGCATAAGTGCCCATTTTGGGTAAAAGTTCGTTTTCGGTTTTTAAATTTAGGGTGGGGAATCCCAGCTTATTTCCCCGGTGAGCCCCGGACACTACAATCCCATCAATAAAATAGGGGCGTTTAAGCCAGGAATTACAAACATCCACACGCCCTTCAAGGACAAATTTTCGTACCAAGCTTGAGCTGACCAGTGTGTTTCCTTCAAAACATGGTTTCATGATGAAAAGTTTTACATCATGGGCACGGCAGAACTCTTCGAGCCTTTCAATATTCCCTTCGCGGTTGGCTCCAAAAGTGAAATCGTATCCTACCATCAACGCCTTGGCTTTCAGAGTTCCCAGGATTATTTTGTGGAAAAAATCTTCGGCAGAATTCCGGGCAAATGGCTTTGAAAATTTTTCAAACACAACCGCATCCAGGTTTAAGTTTCGAAGCATTTCAATTTTCTGGTCAAGGGTGTTGATTAAGGAAGGCGCACTTTGAGGAGAAAGAACCTTAACCGGATGCGGATGAAAAGTGTAAAGAACGGAAGGAATTTTTCTTTTTTTGGCCTCGAGAATTAATTTTTTAAGGAGGGCCCGGTGCCCCTCATGCAACCCATCAAAATTACCCAAGGTAATGGCACTTCCGTGTTTGCAAAAGGTTTTGGCTTTTTGGGATGAAAAGAAGACGTGCACAGCACACACCTAGCGGAGAAACCTCCTAGCCACAAGAGTTTAATAAACGCCCTCGGAATAGGGGCTTAAACCCTTGGGATGATTGGTTTTGAGATAGTCGATATCTTTAATAAAATCGACGCGGCTGTAATAGCTGTCAACGAGCTTACCCGTATCCATGCGGATGGCATCGCAGGGGCAGGCTTCCACGCAATAACCGCAATAAATGCAGCGCAATAAATCGATCGTGAATTTTTGGGGATATTTTTCCTTTTCAGGGATGTCTCCTTCGGCGGCTTCAATATGGATGCAATGAGCCGGGCATACTGTGGCGCAGAGCATACAGGCGGTGCAACGGATGCTGTTGTCGGGGCGCAACATTAAGCGATGTTCCGAACGATGAACAGCGGGAATGACCTTTTTTTCTTCGGGATATTGGGTGGTCATCATTTTGCCGGGAGCTATTAAATTTTTCAGCAAATGCCGCATGGTAATGGCAAGACCTTTGAACACTTCGAAAATGTAGAGACTTTGAATAAGGGTGAGTTTTTTTCTTTTTAAGATGATGGTACCCATGAACGGCAAGGCTTATAGCGTGGAGGCCCCAAGAGATCAACCGAATTCTGGTTTGTTTCTTGCCCAAAAACATGATTTTTGTCACATAAATTTTCTCACAACTTTTTACCTGCAAAGCCGAAAGATAGAGTATGCGATTAACATCAGCCACAAATCGTTTATTTCAAAGGATGCCTGGATCTGGCTTGCCGCCATCTGTTGTGTGTACGCGCCGTTTTTCTCGGGCCCGTTTTCCTATGGGAACCCCTCGCCAAGCTCTGGAACAAGTGGCCCAAGGTCGAGCTCATGCTCATGCTTCTTCATTCTCTTTTAAAGCAAATGGGCTCAATCAGGAGGGTGGTTCCGGTGGGGTTCCCTTGGAGTTGCCTTATAGCCCCGCCCGTGAGGCGTTATGGGGTCAACCAGGCACGGTGTTTGAGGACTGGGGCCCCAGCCTTCGTCAGCCGGGAAGGGGGAATATCGATTCTGAGGATTTACCCCCACCGGGAGGAAGTGATGTAAAAAGAACCATGCCGCGGTTAAGCGATCATGCACGGGGCCATATTGCCGATCCAAATGGGCGCCCTTTTGGTCTCGATGCTGTTGTCTTGGATGCCACCGAAGGCATGGGGTTATTGTGGGTTTTGGCATGGGAAAATCTTCCGGCTTATGAACCTGGGGAAAGTTATTTGAATCGTTCCCTTGATCGGGTTTTTGAAACGGGGGGCAGTGTAGTCGAAATGTTTGAAAGATACGTCATGGCCTGGTCCCATTATGAGGATGTGAGGGATGAGTTGAAAGTTGTTAGCCGTGAGGATTATGATGCTTACCTTCTCTGGAAGGCGCAGCATGGATTTCCTGAAGTCGAGATGACTACGGCAGCAAGGGTATGGGATGAGCTGAACATCCGATGTTGTGATGAGGGGATCATCTTGGATATTGGGCCTTATGCCAACGACGAAACTTTTTTATATAATTATGGTGGGGGCATTGTTTTTTTTGAAAAATTGGTTCGATTTTTACCTCAAGGTACGTTGAAAGCCTTAGGGATTCAGGGGCTCAAATTATTTTCTCAAAAAACAGAATATGTAAAATACGGTGAGGTTGGTACTTGGAAATTACATGCCATGTTAATGAGAGGTTCCCCGGCATTTTTAGTTGGGAAATTTTTTGAAGAATTCAGCGATCTCCTTGCTCAAAGGTTTTTAGGAGAGTTCCCCGAGCCACCGCCTAATTGGGACCAGCCACAAAGCCCTCCCCCATTACCATTGGAACTGTGCTCCCAGGTTTCTAGAGCTTATGAAAGATTGGGGCAATCGGCATCGCCAAGAGATGTTTCGCTTGCCGAGGATGGTGATCCCCATGATGTTTTTTTCAGCAATTTAGCCAAGCAAAACATAACCAAGTATGGTTTTGAAAATTTCTTGAGAGAATTTATTTTCGGTTATGTGGTGGCGGGCCCCATCCTGCGTGCCGAAATGAGAAGCTCTCCACCCGATTCCTCCCAATTCAGGGCAGCCATGGAAATTTACGGAATAATACGCGATGAAATTTTTGGTGGAAAAGAATTTGATTATACCTTTTTTCCAGAGCATCCCCCCAACGCAATGGTTCCTTCACTCCCCGATCTTTTAGGCCAGCGCAGAGGAAGATAAAACTAGCTCGGCTGGTTAATTTCTGTAAGGGTTATTAATTTTACCTTGTTAATTTTCTCTCTATTTTTTAGCAACTTTTAAATGAGGATAGCGAAAATACAAAGCAATAAGGAATAATGATGGCGGGCCTTGCTTTAAGAACAAATTTTTTGCCTCGGGGATATCGGGCGAATGAAGAACCCCGTGGCTTGCCACGGGGTTCTTCATTCCGGCGAAAAAATATAAAATCACTGCCGATGATTTTGTATTTGCTGATGATGATCAGCGTACCCAATGGGCCGAACACTTTGTGCAATTGACGGGAAGAGATTTTAGAAGCGGGTTCAAATTTAATACGGTGGGTGGGGAATGGGCAGATCTTCTGGCCATTCAGGTTTCTGAGAATCCCGCGTGGAGTCAGCAGAGGCCCCCTTATTTATTTGGGTTGCAGGCCGACAATGTAGCCTCTGTTTTGTATGGACTTGAAAATGCAGCCTTGGTGGAAAGCTTGGTAGAGGGAACTTCTGCGGACAAGCTCCAATCTCTTGTCGAAATGCTTCGCATCATCAATGTAGCTTGGAGGGTCAATAATCCTTGGGGAGGGGTTAATTCCCCTCTTATCGGTCGTCCGTTTGCTTTAGCCGACGATGGAGGCATTGGTATCGATGATATTATGAGGGATGCGGTTACCCTTAAAGCGACGTTAGATTTGTTGGTGCAAGCCTGGCGACAAGGGGAATTTCCTCATCCCAATCCCATGTTGGCAGCCCTTTGCCACGCTTACGAAAATGGATTAGCCGAAGTTTTGGAAATGATGTTGGATAAAGAGACTCTTACCGAGGCTGTACGCTGGAATACACAAATTTATCGAGATCCGCTGTCAGCCCTCCATCCTTTAAGTCCCATTATTAAGAGCATTTTAAAACATCTCAAATCCCTGTCCCCTGAACAACAAGCAGAAGGTTTGAACCATTTAATGACAGCGATAGCTCATCTTAAAATACCACCTTGGTCCTACGATGAAGTGAAAAACCTTAGGGGATTTTCAAGGACTCTAGCTGACATACGTTCAGCCAAAAAAGATCTCAATGATGGGGTTACATTGACGGATCTAGAAGTATTTTTTAATGAACTCACCTACGATATCGACTGTAATCAAATCCCAGACATAATGGACACCTTGGATGCAAGTAGTGCCGGGATTGTGGGATAAGGATTAGGCATTGTTACTCTTTGGCCATCTCCACCATCCATTTCTCGGACGCTTGTTCTCTTTTTTAGACGGTTATGCATCTCAAGAACTTGTAAACTTGAGGTCGCATTTTGCGACCTCAAGTCTAAGCCATGAAGAGCGCCTTGACAGCGATTGCAGGATTCTGGGATTTCTTTTCCAAACAATTCATTCAGAGGAAAAATATCGAAATAAAAAAGTGTCGAATTAACTCGACACTTTTTAATTATTCATATAACCTGTTGATATGTTAGATGAAATATCAATAGAACAAGTCTTAAATGACTGGAATTATTGGCAAAAAGATCCTGCTCCCAGCATTGAAAGACAAGTTCTCCAAGGGCCCATTACATTAGCTCCTGATTTGGTTCTCGTTGTTCAAGGGATACGTCGTTGTGGCAAATCAACTTTGCTTGCACAGATCATGCAAAAACTAAAACTCGATCCGCAGGATTGTACCTTTGTCAATTTTGAAGATCCGCGATTGAGTGATAATTTAAATTCTTCCCTCTTAGATCAGATTGTTTCTTTTTCTCGCAAAAGAAACCATAGTCGGGCTCATACTTTTTTTTTCGATGAAATCCAGAATGTCGAGCAATGGCAAAAATGGTTCCATGTTCGTCTGGAGCATCCAGGAAAAGATTGTTTTATCATCACAGGTTCGAACGCCGCTCTACTTTCCGGAGAACTTTCCACCGTTTTAACGGGCCGACACATTACGATTGAACTTTTCCCGTTTGATTTTTTTGAGTGCCAAAAAGCAGGTAAAGGGAATTCATTATCCGATTATTTTATCTCGGGCGGATTTCCTCGTGTATTGACGTTTCCTGAACCCGCCAAGCTTCTTCGTGAGTATTTTGCAGATATCATTGAACGGGATGTGCGTCGGCATGTGGCAGTTCGATCGACGCTTGTACTTACACAATTAGTCAAGGCTGTTTTTGAGAGTGCGGGGTCGGAAGTGTCCCATAGAAATCTGGCTAAAATGTTGGGGGTCACTGCCGATACAATCAAAACCTATCTCGATGCCTGTGAATCGGCCTATATCTTGCTTTCTTGTCCCTATTTTACTTTTTCTGAACGGCAGAGAGCTGTAAGGAATAAAAAATATTACCCCATTGATTTGGGCCTTCGCAAAGCTGTGATCACACAGACGGGGGCGGATAAGGGCAAGGAACTTGAAACGGTTGTGTTTCATCATTTGCGTAAAAAGTATGGGCAAGTTTTTTATTGGCGTCAAAAAGGAGAGGTTGATTTTGTGGTGCATGAGGGACAAGTGATACAACCTTATCAGGTAAGCTGGGATGGAATGAAGGAAAGGCACGAAAAGGCCCTGAAGGAATTTTATGAAGTTTACCCAAAGGCCAATCCCGCCATACAAATTATGCAATCCAATGTAGTTGATTTTTTAAAACCTTGAACAAACTTTACTTTCCCGCCATCTCCACCATCCGTTCCAGCGGGATCAAGGCCTTGGCGGCGATTGCAGGGTCTATCTTCATTTCCGGGGTTTCTTTTTCCAGGCAATCCACCAATTTTTCCAGGGTGTTCAGTTTCATGTGCGGACAGTTGTTGCAGGCGCAGCCTTCCAAATCGGGACCCAGGATGAATTCCTTGGCAGGGCTTTGTTTTTTCATTTGATGAAGAATGCCGGTTTCCGTCATGACAATAAATGTTTGGGTCGGTGAATTTTTTGTATGTTCCAACAATTGGGAAGTCGATCCGATAAAATCGGCCTGGGCCAAAATGGCTTCTTCACATTCGGGGTGAGCGATGATTTCAGCCTCTGGATGTTTCATTTTTAACCGGATCATTTCCTTTACGGAAAAGGACATGTGCACAAAACAGCTGCCCGGGAAAAGGGCAAGAGGTCGCCCCAGTTTTTTGCTGATGTATTTTCCCAAATGTTGATCGGGGCCAAAGACAATTTCCTTATTTTTTGGCACTTTTTGGGCAATGGTAACAGCGTTCGATGAAGTGCAAATGACATCACTCATGGCCTTGATTTCAAGGCTTGAGTTTACATAAGTCATGACAAAAGCGCCGGGATGTTTCTTTAAGAAATAGGAAAATATTTCGGGGGTGCATGAATCGGCCAGGGAACAACCGGCATTCATGTCTGGTAAAAGGATTTTTTTTTCGGGGTTCATCACCTTCAGGGTTTCGGCCATGAAACGAACTCCAGCCACCACGGCAATGGAGGCCTTGGTTTTGCGCGCATAAAGAGCCATGCCATAGCTGTCGCCCACATAGTCAGCCACATCCTGAATCTCGGGTTCTTGATAATAATGGGCAATGATGATGGCGTTTTTTTCTTTTTTTAATTGTTCAAGACGGTTGGTCATTTTTTCAACAACAATAACGAGACCCCCCCTGCTTCATATAAAATCCAGAGGGGAATGGCCAGCAGGCACTGGGAAATCATGTCAGGCCCGGGGGTCAGAATGGCCGCAACAAAAAAGAGCAGCACAATGACATAGCGCCGGTATTGTTTGATTCGGTCGTAAGTAAGAAGCCCCAGCTTGCCCAACAGAAAAATGAGCAAGGGCAGTTCAAAGCAAAATCCAAAAGCCAAAAGCAGGGTCGTGGCGGTACTTAAATAATCGCTCATGCGGGGCATCAAGTGAATGCCCGTGTCTGCCAGAATGGCGTTGATGTAATAAAACCCCGCAGGAAAAACGACAAAATAACCAAAAAGAGCTCCCCCTATAAATAACAAGCCCGAAAGCAGTGTGAAGGGAATCAGGGTTTTCTTTTCGCCTCCATGAAGGCCTGGTGAAACAAATTGCCAAAACTGATAAAAAATAAACGGACTCGCCATGAAGAAACCGGCCAGCAGGCTTACCTTGAGATAAGTGGTGTAAGACTCAAAAGGGGTTGTGGCAATAAATGATGTGTTGGGGGGAAGCACTTTAAGCATGGGTTGTTGCAAAAAGAAAAAAATCTGTTTGCAAAAGACAAGACCGATGACGGCTCCCACAGCCAAAAAGACAAGGATTTTTAGGATGCGGTTTCTTAATTCACTTAAATGATCAATAATCTGCATGCTTTGGGTCATGGTTTTTGGGGGTCCTTTGGTTCGGAAGGACTCATGTCCGTTGTGGAGGGAAGTTTGGGTAAATGTTTTTTAACATCCATTTCGAGTTCTTTTTGAACGCCTGACAAGCCCCTGCGTATTTCAGCAATAAATCGCCCCAGGGCCGTTGCAAATTGGGGAATGTTTTCGGGTTTAATGACCAACAGGGCAATAAGACCCACCAAAAAAAGTTCTGCGCCACCTATATTGAACATAGTGTTTTTGAAATAAGCCAACAGTATTTTTTGTCAAGTCCCCTTAAAAAAGCTTTTCATTTAAAAAAGGCTGAGTATGTTTAACAACACCATGAGCAAGGACTTTTATAAAATTCTTGAAGTAAGTCGCAGTGCCTCTGAAGAGGAGATTCGCAAAGCCTTTAAAAAACTGGCCCGCAAGTACCACCCCGACATGAATCCGGGAGACAAAAAGGCCGAGGAAAAGTTTAAGGGGATCTCTGAAGCTTATGATGTCTTATCCAACCCTGAAAAAAGAAAAAAATATGACACCTTTGGGAATGCTGATTTTGAAGGCTTTCCGGGGGGAGGGGGGCCATCTTATTCGTATAATCCCTTTGGTGGTGGGGGGGGTGGTTTTCGTTCTACAGGGAATATCAACCCCGAAGATTTGGGGGATATTTTTGGAGATTTATTTACCGGTTTTACAGGCCGCGCACAGCAAGGGCAGGGGCGTGGACGCAGACAGCGAAGGCCTGCCGGGTTTGACTTTGGGGGGGCAGCCACTGGGGAAACCAGGGGAAAGGATTTAACCTTTTCGCTCGATCTTGATTTTTTGGAGGCTATTCACGGTTGCGAAAAACAGATGCGGCTCCCCAATGGAGTGATGTTCAAGGTTAAAATCCCCCCAGGGGTGACCTCTGAATCCAAAATACGTTTGGCGGGGCAGGGGGAGCCTGGCTACAACGGCGGGTCGGGGGGTGATTTGTATATTCATCCCCATATTCGGTCCCATCCCATTTTTAAACGGGAAGGGGATAATATCGAAGTTGAATTGCCCATCACCATTATGGAAGCTCTGGAAGGGGCCAAAGTCAAGGTGCCCACGGTGGATGGGCCGGTGGAACTTAAAATCCCTGCGGAATCGCAGTCAGGTCAAAAATTACGCTTGAAAGGAAAGGGAGTTTCAAACCCCAAAGAAAAAACACGGGGGGATCAATATATTGTTTTGCAGGTAAAGGTTCCGGAAGGGCTTTCGGGGGCTCAAATTGCCGAATTGAAGAAAATTCTTTCCGGAAAAGAGGGAAATCCCAGGGGAAAAATGAATTTATAAGAGGCTTTAAAGATGCCCCCAATCAAGCTACAATAGTTTTTAATGAACATTGCAAAAACGGCCATTTATTCCAACAAGGCCAAACAAAAAATAGCCCGGGATATGCTGGAGAGGTACACCGGAACGCGCATCCGTGATTTTCGCAAACAAATCATTCTCACCAATTTTGATTATTACCTCCAACAATTTCGTAAACTCGGGGGAGGGAGTAGCCAATTTGGATCGGTAATGCGAGTTTCTCATAGCAAAAAATTGGATGTTTCGATGGTTGACTTTAAAATGGGTTCTCCCTCCGCCGCTTTAATCATTGAACTTTTAAGTGTCACCACCCCCAAGGCGGTCTTGTTTTTGGGGATGTGTGGGGGGCTGCATCATTCTCTTCATGTAGGGGATTTTGTCTTGCCCATGGCCGCTGTGCGCGATGAAGGGGTAACCAAGCATTTTTTACCTCCCCAAGTGCCCTCGCTTCCCACATTCAAGATCCAAAAATTTGTAAGCCAGATTTTGGTTGAAAGGAATTTTGATTACCGTACGGGAGTCATTCACACCACCGACTACCGGTTTTGGGAGTTTGATGACGATTTCAAGAAAGACCTTTATGCAGAAAGGGTGATCGGCATTGACATGGAATGCGCCACCCTTTTCACCGGTGGTTTTGCCAGCAAGGTTCCCATTGGGGCCCTGCTTTTGGTTTCCGATCTGCCCTTGAAACGCAAAGGAATCAAAACGAAAAAATCAGCTTCGCGCGTTTTCAAAAAATTTACCGATATTCATCTTGAAATCGGCATCCGTTCCATGAGCGAAATTGCCGAGCGTGGGGAGCATATCAGACATTATCGGTGGTAGGTTTTATCTTTCATGTTCTTATCACACAATCCTTTACTTATTTCTTGACCCTACAAATTGAATATTCTTGACTATTGTTCTTTAATTTCTTAACGGGCAAAACTTGCCCATGAAAATTTTTTTAAAAGTTTTTCTCTTCACCTTGGTTTCTCTCTCTTTCTTCTTATCAAATGGTTTTGCCCAGGTTTGTCCTGCCAATGTCGGGGATGTTACAGGAACAGTCACAAATTCCCAAAGTGGTGTACGTGTTGCAAATGCTACGGTGAGTTTTGGTCTCTTTTGTGCTTACAATGGAAATAATCGTGCGGTTACAGATGTAAATGGAAATTATACGATTCGGGGTCTTCCGGAGGGTTGGTATGATGTAGAGATTACAGCCGCAGGTTATCAAAGGGTGGTTGTTCGTACTCAAGTCCTTTGGTGGCAATCGAATCTCCGCAACTTCTCAATCGTACCTAATCTTAACGCCGCTGCTTTTGTAAACGAAAGTCACCAAGATGGCACTGACCTTGCCCCCAACACCAATTTTGATAAACGTTGGACGATTCGAAATTCGGGAACAACCGTTTGGAACAACACCTATTGTCTGCGTTATTCAAGTGATAATGTGGCAGGTGGATTTTTAAGCCGAAGTCAAAACAATGTTTGTGTGGCAGGAACAGTAAATCCTGGTTCAAATTATAATTTTATCGTCCCCATGCGTTCTCCTGCTCAACTTGGAAATGGTTACCGCGAAGACTGGCGACTTGCAAATGGTGCGGGCAATACGATCCAGGTAAGTGGTTCCAACACAGTCTGGGCTTTGATCGACGTTGTGGGCCAGCCCAACCTAACTTCTTATACTCCCCCAGATTGGGATTTCCCGATTGTTCCTTCAAATGTACAAGGAACAACACGAGTGGGGAACCTTTCGGCCTGTAATCCCACCTATATCGACTGGGCTGTTATTAATAATGGGAATGTCGATATTGCGGCCCAATTTCATACACGTCTTTATCTTGACGGGCAAATTCTCAATACCTGGAGTACAAATGGGCTCAGTCAGAATTTCTACACCTGGGTCCGGGATTACCAAACCAATGTTAGCGCAGGTCAGCACACTTTAAGAATTGTGACTGATATTAATAGTGTCATTGGAGAGAGTCAGGAAAACGACAATTCTTACGAGCGAACCTTCAACTGGCAGGCTTGCGCACGGGCACCCACGATTAGCAGAAACAGCCCTGCCGATGGAGCTCATACTCAAGTTTCGCCCATCCGTGTGGAAGGCTCATGCAACGATGTCGATGCCAATTTAAGTTCTGTTACTGTTGAAAATCAGACGACGGGGGGCAGTTCCACCAACAATATTGCCGGAGCTTCTGCGAATTTCTCGTTTAACATGGCATTGACCCGCGGACAAAATTCACTTCGTGCCATTTGCCGTGATGCCGGGGGGTTGTCGGCATCATCAAGTTTCACGGTCTTTTACGATATTTGTGCGGATGGTTCGGCCTATGATGGTGTGGGGGATCAATGTAATCATAATGATTGTTCCGACTTTACCCTTCGTGATGCCGTGGGTGCCCCATGCAACCATAATGACTGTGCCGATTTCTCCGCGCGTGATGCGGTGGGGGATGCTTGCGATCATGATGAAGACAATGACGGTATTAGCGATGGAGCTGATGGCTGTCCCTTCTATCCCAATGACAATGTCGGCGACCCCTGTGACCCAGGCGATAATAACCCGCCCGATCTTTCTTTTAGTGGGGTAGCGGTAAACGTAACTCTTCTTCAGGGCGAGGTGGACCAGACGCGTCAATTTACGGTTCGTAATCAGGGGCGGTCTGATCTCATTTATTCCTTTAATACCAATAACGGGGCTTCGTGGATTCGTTTGTTGAAAAACGGAGGATCCACCAATGCCATGTCCAGCCAACACCGGTTGGTTCCCAATGCCACCGATCGATTCACCGTAAGCCTGGATGCGAATTCTTTGGCTCCCAACAGCTACAACACAGTTCTCTTATTAGCTTCAAATGATTTGACCAACGGAAATGCCTCGGTGAATGTGGCTTTGAACGTATCACAAGTTCCCTATTGCACAAATGCCTGTTTTTCACCTCCGGCACAAAATTTAGGAACCAATACCCCACAGCAGGCTGCCATTGCCGAACCTGTCAATACGGCAACGGGGAATTATTTCCTTACCAAAACCGATATTGCTCTTGCAGGCCGAAAATTGGGGCTTTCGTTTGCCAGAACTTACAGCAGCCAGGATGGTTATCTGGGTCCCCTGGGATATGGATGGACCCATACCTATAATACTTTCCTGGTTTCCCTGGCGGATGGTTCGGCGCAAATCAAGTTTTCAGATGGCCATTACGAAACCTATACAAACCAGAATGGAAACTTTATTTCTTCTCCGGGAATTTTTTCAAACTTGAGTCGACAGGAAAATGATTATCTTCTTTTGACAAAATCAAAAATTATTTTCCGGTTTTCATCAAACGGGCATCTAATTTCGATGAATGATCGGCAGGGAAATCAAATTACCCTGAATTATGATGCCAGCGATCGTCTGATTTCGGCGACTGATTCGGTGGGGAGAATTCTTACCTTTGCCTATGCGGCGGCAGACTCCTACCGGATTTCTTCGGTGACCGATCCTTTGGGGAGGGGGATTCGTTTTGACTACGATGCCAATAATCATCTTGTCCGCAGTACCGATGCCATGGGGCAGGCCACTCAATACCAATACACTCCCGAGCACTTCATGACCCAAATAACCGATCCGCGAGGAAATGCCCTTGTTCGAAATACCTATGATGCCAACGGGCGTGTCGTGAACCAAACCGATGCTTTGGGGAATGTTTATCAGTTTGCTTATGAAGTGGGACAGGTTGGGCATGTCACCATTACCAACTCCATGGGGCTGGTGATTCACCATGTTTATGACAATTCTTTAAGGATAGTTGAAAATCGGGATGCCTTGGGGTCAAGCATTTTTTACGGCTACAACCAGAACAATTTACGCACCGAAGTTACCGATCGTAATGATAATACCCTGCAGGCCCAATACGACAATCGGGGGAATCTGGTTTCCATGATTGATCCATTGGGCTCTATTACAGAATTTGACTACGACCCATTCACAGATGATCCGATTCATCTGGTTTTGCCCAATGGCCATGAGCGTGATTTTGAATATGATGCCGAAGGCAACCTCACAGCTCTTTTGGAAACGGTGGATGGGGCTCCCCGAGAAACCCGTTACCGTTATAATGAATGGGGACAGGTGACTCAGGTGGCAAACACTTTGGGGAATACCAGTACTTTTGCCTACGATCCAAACAGTTTTGATTTGGTTTCTGCAAACGATGCAGGAGGGGGGCTGAGCACTTTCACCTATGATGCCATAGGACGACTGCAAACCTTGACTGATCCATTGGATAGAACAATTGATCTTGATTACAATGCAAACGACCAACTAACCCGTGTTACCGACCCTGCTGGCAATCAAGTTTGGTATGCCTATGATGCCAATGGAAACCGGACAACTGTTACAGATCAAAATGGAAATGCAACCTTATACACTTATAACAATAACGACTTCGTCACCTCCATCCAGGATGCCTTGGGAGGTCAAACCAGTTATGTTTATGATTCTTTAAATAGAATCAGTCGAAAAACAGATCCCCAAAACCGCAGTTTTAACTTTACTTATGATGCAAGGGGCTATTTACAAACAATCACTTCCCCTTTGGGACAGATGTTGCGCTACCAATCAGACCCCGAAGGGAACACGGTGGGCTTTACCGATGCGGCCGGGCAAACCTATCAGATGACTTACGATGCACTGGGCAGGCTTTTGCAACAAACGGATCCTTTGGGGAATGCCACGAGATTTGAATATGACCCGCAACAAGGAACATTAACCCAAGTGACAGACGCTTTGGGGCAGAATACCCGTTACTCCCATGATGAAATAGGCCGTTTGATACGAATGACGGATGTTCTGGGCCAAAACACAAATTATACCTACGATGCTGTGGGAAATTT
>MGPH01000025.1:0-26187 GCA_001797365.1 Deltaproteobacteria bacterium GWA2_45_12 | reverse complement strand
GTGTTTCCTACGCCTATGATGCCGTGGGTAATCGTCTCTCGCGAACGGATGCCATGGGCAGAACCGATTATATCTATGATGTCTTAAATCGCCTGAATCGTGTGCAGGACCCCCGTGGTTTTATTTTGCAATATCTTTATGACCCAAGCGGACTTGTGACCCGGATGACCTATCCTGGAAACCGGAGTGTGAATTATGCCTACAATGCCGTGGGCCAATTGGAAAGCCTGACCGATTGGTTGGGTAATGTGACCCGTTATTCTTATGATGGTGCAGGTCATCTGACAGGGATGCGTTATCCCAATGGGCACCAAAGCAGTTACAATTACGATGCTGCTTCAAGGCTTGTTGGTTTGATAAATCGTAAGCCTGATAATTCAGTGCTTTCCAGTTATCAATTCACTTTGGATGCGTTGGGAAGGCGTACTCAGGTAGAGAAAGAAGAACCCCTACTTCCTTTCATTTCTGCAGAAGATTCGGCATCGGCTTACAATAATGAAAACGCCCTTACAAATAGGGCAAACGACAATTATTCTTATGATGCCAATGGCAATCTTGCGAGGAAAACCGAGGCGGCAGGACTTTCCACTTACAATTTTAATGAAAAAAATCAGCTCAGCTCCATTCTTTCACCAGCAGGGCAGATTGATTTTACCTATGATGGTGATGGCGATAGGGTTTTGATGGCCCGAGGAAATCAGCATACCCAGTTTGTTATTGATCCCAACCATGTCCTTGGCAATGTTGTTGCGGAAGCGAATGCTGGCAATATCCAAAATTATTATGTGTATGGATTGGGTCTTGCCGCAAAAGTGGCCGCGGATGGCTCGCAAATCCGCTATTATCATTATGACCCACTTGGCTCTACGGTGGCCCTCTCAGATCCCCAGGGCAATGTGACCGATACTTATTTGTACGATGAATTTGGAGGCTTAAACAGGAGCACGGGGAATACACCAAATCCCTTTCAATATGTTGGGCGTTTGGGGGTTCAAAACGATGGAACGGGACTCTACCATATGCGTGCCCGTTATTATGATCCTGTGGCCGGCAGGTTTATTTCAAGAGATCCGATCGGATTGGTTGGGGGAATGAATTTGTATGGTTATGTGGAAAATAATCCTGTTTCATATGTTGATCCATCGGGCCAGATTTTTGAAACGGGTTGGGATATTTTAAATATTGGCTTGGGTGTCTATTCGCTGCAGGACAATATCCAAAAAGGAGATTGGGGTTGGGCAGCACTTGATGTGTTGGGTTTGGTTTACGATGTAGGGGCGACGTTTGTTCCTTTCTTGCCAGCCGGGGTCAGTGCAGGAGTTAAGGCTTTGCGTGCGGGGAATACCGTCGTTGATTCAGTCAATGTTGGATCGGATGTAATTCATATTGCTGATAACGCCCATTATTTCTCGAAAGCGGCCGATGTAACAACCAATGCCGCACAGGAAGGAACAAAAATTCACAAACAGGTGGCTGATGCCATTGACGGAAGCTTAAGTAGCTCTGCGCAAAATTCTTTTAGAGGCTCTAATGGAGCCGGGGGATTGGCTCCTGATATGACATGGGGGAATGCCCGCGGTGTTTGGGCCGATTTGACAACACCTAATCAATGGAAGGCTCATGAGAAGCTCTACAGCAATGGTCCTTCCACCTTTGGTGAAGGAATACCCTTGCTGTATGAAAGGGGCAAAGGTCTTGTAAATACCCCGCGCCTTTATTCGGGAGCAGGAACCGTATTTACAGGGACCCAACAATCTTTTGAGGCGATAGAATCTCTTACAACAACACCGTCTTTGTCAGGTGAAGCTGTAAGGAGTGGCAAATGAGTTACTTGGTTAGAATTCTCCGTACAAAGGGGAAAAATCAAGAACCAATTTCACGGACTGAGGTTGAAAAAGCAGTGGGGTTTATACCTTCTCTTAAGATAAGGCAGGCTCCCAATGAGTGCCTTGAAATATTATTCATGGATGATGATCAAGAAGCTGTTTTGATGTGGAAAGACGGTGAGATTTTGGTCAAGAACCCTGAACGCGAAATGCTTCAGGTCATGCTTGATTTGGCCACTAAACTAAATGCGCGGGTCCGGGGAGATGAGTTGGAAACTTATAGAACGCCGGAACAAACCTTTTGTCACCCGGATGATTTTGCTTCGCTGGAGGTTTCATGGCGAATAAACCGCAAGGCAAACCGTAAACAGTGGCTTTTAAACGGGGCGATATTTGTAGGTTTTATTCTCCTGGCTTTGTTGGTGAATTATTTTTCGAGGTAATATGAAACGATTACTCATTCTCATAAGTCTTCTTTTCCCGATAACAGGGTTTGCAGCCTCGCTTACCTACACCTACGACCGTTTAGGCCGCTTGACCAATGTCGCGTACAACACAGGAATTCAAATCAACTACACCTACGACCCCATGGGAAACCGTTTAAGAAAACTTGTCGTGATTCCCGCCAATCTTGATTCCGACAGCGATGGTGTCCCTGATCTGCAAGACGCCTGCCCCTTTGATCCCAATGATCCCATTGGCGATCCTTGCCGGCATGATGAAGATGCCGATGGTGTTCTGGATACAAACGACAATTGCCCGAACAGTGCCAACCCTGCCCAAGATAATTTTGATGGGGATGCAACAGGGGACGCCTGTGATGACGATGTGGATGGCGATGGTGTGGCCAACAATGTGGATGCCTGTACCAATTCTGGTTTGGGTCAGCCAGTCAGTATCCACGGCTGTGGTGAAGGGCAGAGTTTGTGCCAAGCTTTAGCCGATGTACGCGGGCATCGTTTTGAAGCAGAAATTTGTGTCTTGGTGGATGCAGGCTACTGGCCCGTGCCGCTGGGGGCTCGTGTTCTACGACCTGATGAGCCGCTCCCTCTTCAGGAAGAAATTGAAGTGCCGATCAATATTGCCGGGTTTGGAGAATTGGCGCGGGCGGAAGTTAATGGGATCTGCCCGGGGAACCCGTATTTTAATTTTGCCATCAATCGCAGGATATTAAAGCCATCCATGCCCGGCTGCCCGAGCCCGCTAAGTGAACAGGGTTTGTATCGTCCCATTTTGGAGGCCGCACGATCCCTGATTCAGGTTAGCAAGAACCATTCCAACTATTTCTGGATGGTGGCTAGCCAGTATGGTGGTCCGGATATTGGCAATTTGACCACCCCTCACTGGATTGCACGTGATAATTATAAATATGCCTACGAGATGGGCGCTCTGCCTGATTTCGACGAGAATCGCGATCCCAACGATGTGATGTACGGTGTTCAAACAGTCACACGCGCCCAGGGTGCCTATATTTATTATCATATGTTCTATTTGGATGGGTTCCCTGAACGCACCGAATTTCCTGAAGCGAGTGTGTTGGAAGATGATGTACTTGCCACCCTTGGTTTTGATCCCGAGTTTGAAACCGATTTCCCCATGCAGAGGGGGGATTTCCTCGGATTGGCTCTGCGCCTGATGAAACGGGAGGGCTGTGTGGATTATCCCGATGATGTTGCAAACCCATTTACCAACGTGCCCGGCGACCATGAATATTTGGCAGAATTAAAGAAAGCGGTTGAAATGCGCCTGATCAAGCAAGGAGAAGGAGTAAGTACTACCGATCCCGCAGGATGGATTTTAAACTATAACACTTACATGACGCGCCAAGTGGAGAGCATCTTTTTGTATCGTTTATTGTCCAAGGTAGGGGCTTGCCGAACCAGCTGTGCCACCCTTTATAACCGTGAGAGAAACAACATCCGCATCTCAGCTGAAGATATCCTTGGAACAAACTATCCTTCCTATGCTGTGTGCATGCTGGCTTTAGAGGGGTTGCCGTTGGCGGAGGTAGAAGCGGATGGCAGCATTCATACGCACTTTGAACAAGTGCCCGAGGCCGAAGAATCACTGATAACGCTCTACAATGTGCTTCAAATCAACCTGCCCTAAAAAAATGGTGCTTATGCTTTTCTTAAAGCGCCTTTTAAGGCATCCACGGCTTCTATCAATTCCAAAGGAAGAGCGATGATTACGGTATTTGAAGCTGTGGGTCCAAGGCCATCAATGGTCTGGAGGGTGCGCAATTGCATGGCCCCTGGGCTTTTGGCCATGGTGGTTGCCGCAAGAGAAAGATTGACGGCGGCTTCTTTGTCTCCTTCGGCCTTGGTGATGGTGGCCCGTTTTTCGCGTTCCGCCGAGGCTTGACGACTCATCATTTTTTTCAATTCTTCCGGCATGTCGATATCCTGAATCTTGATATTGCTTACTTTAAGCCCCCAAGTTTTGCTTGCCTGTTCGACGGCTTGCTCAATATCTTTCCCAATCTTTTCCCGCTCAGCCAAAAGTTGATCTAGTGACATTCCGCCAATGACATCGCGCAGGGTGGCTTGGGCGTATTGTAGCATGGCAAACATGTAATTTTGCACCTTAAGGACAGCCTCGGATGGATCAACAACGGCAAAATAAACAACACCGTTGATGGAAACGGGCACGTTATCCTTGGTGATGACTTGTTGTTTGGGGATCTCAACGGTGAGTGTGCGTGTGTCCACAAAAATGGCACGATCAACAATGGGAATGATGAAGCATACGCCCGGGCCTTTAACGGATGAAAAGCTTCCAAGCCGCAGGATAATGATGCGTTCCCACTGGTCGGCAATTTTGATGGCGATGGCTAAAAGCCACGATATAAAAAAGGAGGCAATAATCATGGCTTCGCCCAGAGCCGCACTGGTTTTTAAAACCAGCATGGATATGCCTTCGGTAATGGCCAGAAAAAACAGAAAAAATAAGAAATTGATGCTTTTCATTTTTGTTCCTTTCGTTTGAGGGTGATAAAACAATAGGAGAAATGTTCTTTTTGTGAAAGAAAAATGGCTGAGGTGTCTGCCGCTTTAAAATCATTTTCAAGATGGGGTACAGGGAAAAAAGTATCTCCCTCCACTTCTTTTTCAATGCGGGTGAGGTAAATGGTTTGGGCGTGGGGAAGGGCTTCTTTGTAAATCTCGGCCCCCCCAATAACAAAAGCCTCGGTATTGGTTGGCACTTTCTCCAGGGCTTCTTTAAGGCTTGAGACCAGGATGACTCCCTGGGCCGTATATTTTTTGTTTCTTGTGATGACGATGTTGGTTCTTCCGGGAAGCGGTTTTCCGATCGACTCAAAGGTTTTCCGGCCCATGATGATGGCCTGCCCCATGGTAAGGGTTTTAAACCGTTTCAAATCTTCGGATAAATGCCATGGAAGCTGATTGTTTTTGCCAATCACCCCGTTTTGACTCATGGCCACGATAATGGAGAGCATTTTTAAAGTCTGACGAGCCCGACAAGTCCGACGCGTCAGACAGCAATCGGCGCACTAATAGCCGGGTGCGAATTGTAGTTCTCTAACCTGAAATCTTCAAACTTAAACTCAAAAATATTTTTTATTTCCGGATTTATTTTCATTTGGGGAAGGGGGTAGGGTTCCCTGGATAACTGTAATTGGGTTTGTTCCAAATGATTTAAGTAAAGATGGGCATCCCCAAAGCTGTGGACAAAATGCCCCGGCTTAAGCCCTGTGACCTGGGCAACCATCATGGTAAGAAGGGCGTAACTGGCAATGTTGAATGGAACGCCCAAAAAAATGTCGGCACTGCGTTGGTAGAGCTGGCAGGAAAGGCGGCCATCGGTGTGCACATAAAACTGGAACATAGTGTGGCATGGAGGGAGGGCCATTTTATCGACATCGTTTACGTTCCATGCACTGACAATGTGACGTCGTGACGAAGGGGTCTTTTTAATTTGTTCAATGAGGAGCGAAATCTGGTCGATGCCCTTGTTTTCTCCCTTGGCTCCCCAGTGCCGCCATTGATAACCGTATACGGGTCCCAGGTTTCCGTCTTTGTCGGCCCATTCATCCCAAATGCCCACTTTGTTGTCGTGCAAATATTGGATGTTTGTATCGCCTTTTAAAAACCACAAAAGTTCGTGGATGATGGAACGTAAATGGCATTTGTTGGTGGTGACCAAAGGGAATCCTTGTGAAAGATCAAAGCGCATTTGATAACCAAAGAGGCTTAAAGTGCCGGTGCCGGTGCGATCCTCCCGGCGTTCGCCGGTTTCTAACACGGTTTTTAAAAGAGAAAGATATTGTTGCATACGGGTGTAGGGACAATCCTAGGATTGTCCCTACTTCAAAAACGGGTTCGATTTTTTTTCCTGCCCGATGGTTGTGTTGGGCCCATGCCCACAAATAACAACAGTGTCTTCAGATAGGGGTAAAAGTTTTGTTTTGATCGATTCCAAAATAAGATCGTAATCCCCTCCCCATAAGTCGGTTCGGCCAATAGATCCCATGAACAAAGTATCTCCCGCAAAAAGAAGATTTTTATTGGCCATGGCATTTTTCATTAAAAAAGTCAGGCTTCCCGGTGTGTGGCCAGGCGTGTGCAAAACTTCGGTTGTTAAATCATCGCCCCAGTCAAGGCAGTCCCCATGCTGGAGGTAATGATCCACCGGAGAAACTTTTGGATCCACGCGCATTCCAAGCAATTCTCCCTGCATGGCAATGTTTTCATAAAGAAAAAGATCATCTTTGTGCAAGCCAATGGTGCCGCCGGTTTGTTCTTTTAAATGGCGAGTGGCCCCAATGTGGTCGAGGTGGGCGTGGGTGTGAATAATATACTTTACCTTGAAGGATTTTTTTTGAAGTTCAGAAATAATACGAGGCCCTTCATCACCGGGATCAATAACCATGGCTTCACCGGTTTGTTCATCGCCCAAAATGGTGCAATTGCATTGAAAGGCACCGACTGGAAAAGTTTTGACAAACATAAAAGCGTTTAATAAGACCAATAAGCCTTATAGGACCTATTAATTTATGACAAAAATCTATACCAAAACCGGGGATGACGGCACAACCTCTTTGTTTGATGGGACACGGGTGAAAAAAAATCATTCCCGCATTCAAGCCTATGGCGATGTGGATGAGCTTAATTCGGTGATTGGATGTGCGTTTTCATTCATAAAAGACCAAGAGCTTAAATCTCAACTTGCGCAAGTGCAAAAAGATCTCTTTGCACTCGGAGCCAAGCTTGCCAACCCCACCCACAAAAAACAAAAGGCCAAGTCTGATTTTCCCGTTTCGAAAGTTTCCTTTTTGGAACAAGCCATTGATGCCTTTGACAAGGAATTGCCTCCCATGAAGGGGTTTATCCTGCCCGGGGGAACCCAAGGGGCAAGCCAGCTCCACTTGGCTCGTACGGTGTGCCGTCGCGCTGAAAGAAATTTGCTGGCTTTGAAAAAAGAAGAAGATTTTGAGAATGTTTTTGAAGTTTATATCAATCGCCTATCCGACTATCTCTTCATGGCCGCCCGCATGGCCAATCATCGTGAAGGAATTGCCGATATTCCCTGGAATTAAATGATTAGCTAAGCGCTTTTTTTAAGGCGATAAGGAAGGTGTCGTTTTCTTCTTTGGTGCCGATGGTGACGCGAAGGGCGTCTTTAAAGCGTCGGCCATCGCTTATCTTGCGAACGACCACTTTTTCTTTGATCAATTTTTCAAAAAGTTCCGGTTTGTTTTTAGGTTCAAACAAAATGAAATTGGTGGAAGTGGGGTAGGCTTTAATTTCGCTGATGGTTTCCATGTTTTTGTAAACACGGGCACGCTCTGAAAGAATGGCTTTGACATGGTCTTGGATATAATTGGGTTGGTCAAGCAGGGTCAGTGCCGTGACATAGGTCAGCTTGCTGATGCAAAAAGGAAGAAGGCATTTATTTACCTGGTAGGCAACTTCAGGTTCGGCCATCAAATAGCCAAGTCTTAAGCCGCCAAGGGCATAGGCTTTTGAGAAGGTGCGCAAAATGACAAGATGATCAAATTCTTTCATCCAACTTGCTAGAGTTAACTGTGAAAAAGGGAAATAGGCTTCATCAATCACCACAAGCCCTGGGGCGGCTTTGACTATTTTTTTCAAACCTTCGCTATCAAAAAGATTTCCTGTGGGAGCATTGGGGTTGGCGATAAAAATGATCTGGGGTTTTTCTTTGTGAATGGTTTTAAGGCACTCATCTACAGGCAGAGAAAAATCATTTTCGTTTAAGGGAACACGGATGATTTTTGACCCAAGCATTTTTCCCTGGATTTCATAAACACTAAAAGTGGGGTCTAACACCATGATTTTTTTCCCCAGCGCCGAGGCGATGATCAAGGCCTGAATAAGCACGTTGGAGCCATTGGCAAAAACCAGGTTGTCCGGCCACACATCCAATTGCTTGGCCATTTTTTTCTGAAGCAGAACGGGGTCTGTCAAGGGGTAACGGTTCCAGGGGGTTTTGAGAAACTGTTCGATGATTTCAGCTTTTAAGGTGACGGGAATATCCAGGGGATATTCATTTTGATCAAGCTTGACCCCTTCATGAGCCTCTAGGTGATAGGCCGGGGCTTCCAAAACTTCTTTTCTAAAAATTTTATCCTGACTCATTTTAACTGATGTTTTTTTTCATGGTGGCAATAGTTTGGGCATAGTTTGAGCTGCCAAAAACGGCCGAGCCGGCCACAAAGACATTCACTCCCAATTCAGATAATTCCCTGATGTTTGATTCTTTCACTCCGCCATCCACTTCAATAAGGATGTCTTTTTTGCGGACCTCACACATGGTGCGCAAAGTACGTATTTTGTCCTTTGTGTAAGGGATGAATTTTTGGCCCCCAAAGCCCGGGTTTACCGACATCACCAAAATCATATCCACGCAATCCAGGACATGTTCCAGGGTAGTGACAGGAGTTGCCGGATTGATGGCAATGGCCGGTTTTGCGCCCAGTTCACGAATCAAATTCAAGGTACGGTCATGGTGGGTTCCTTCTTCAATATGGATGGAAACATAATTGGCCCCGGCTTTGATAAAATCAGCCACATAATTTTGGGGATTTTGAATCATCAAATGGACATCGATGGGAAGTTTGGTGACTTTTTTAATTGCTTCCACTACCAAGGGGCCGATGGTGATGTTGGGCACAAAATGGCCGTCCATCACATCCACGTGAATCCAGTCGGCGTCTGCTTTTTCAACAGCCTTGATTTCTTCTCCCAGTTTTGAAAAATCGGCCGACAAAATGGAAGGTGCAATCAGTTTTTGTTTCATGAAAAAGTCATCCCTTCTTTAAGACGAGACCCTTTGGCAAATTCAAAGGCGGGCATTCTTTTTTTCCCCTCAAGATGGACTTCGCTAATGCAAAGAGCCGTTCCCCGGCAAGCCACATGCAATCCTTTGGGGCTTATCAGGTAAATGGTACCCGGGTTGTGTTGGGGAACCTCTGGAAGTACAGAGCCATCGTAGATTTTAAGGCGTTTATTGTCAATGAATGTATAGGCCGAGGGCCATGGATGAAAAGCATGAATCTGATTCAAAATTTTTTGTGCAGGGTTGTCCCATTGAATGCATCCTTCTTCTTTTTTGAGCATGGGAGCATAACTTACTTGTGTTTCATCCTGGGGGTAGGCAGTGAGCCCCTGGGGAATTTTCTCCAAAACTTCCACAAGCAATTCTCCTCCAAGAGATGCAAGCTTGTCGTGCAAGGTGGCGCTGGTATTTTCGGGGGTAATGGGATGTTTTTTTTGTAAAAAGATGGGACCCGAATCCATTTTGGCCGTTGTTCTCATGATGGTGACACCCGTTTCCTTTTTTCCATCAAGGATGGCCCGTTGAATGGGAGCGGCTCCGCGATAAAGGGGAAGCAACGATGGGTGAACATTTAAAATATCAATGCGGGCCATGGTCAAGATTTCATGGGGCAAGAAAAGACCATAGGCGGCACTGACAATAAAATCCGGATTTAAGTTTTTCAAAACGGCAAGGGTTTCTTTGTTTTTAAGAGTTTCGGGTTGGAAAAGAGGAAGATTTTTTCCTTTTGCAAAGAGGGCACACGCCGATGTTTTCATTTCTTGCCCGCGCCCGGAAGGCCTGTCTGGCTGGGTAACAACGCCCACAAGCGGGTAACCTGCCCCCATTATTTTTTCCAAAATAATTTTGCCAAATTCAGGGGTGCCAAAAAAGAGAATGGATGGGTTCAAAGAAGAGGATGAGTTATGAGTTATGAGTTATGAGAAAGAGGGGGAAAAATCTCATAATTCATAACTCATAATCCATAACTAAATTACATTTTCTAAATCTTTTTCAGTTTCCGCAATTTTGATCCGTTTGTTGCGGTATAAATCGCGTTCCAAACGAGTGACTTTGTCTACAAGAAGCACGCCATTTAAATGATCAATTTCGTGCTGAATGCAAACTGCTTTTAATCCTGTAAACGGGTTTATATGCTGGTTTCCTTCAAGGTCAAGATATTGAAGTTCGATCCAATCAAAGCGTGTCACTTTTACAATGAGTTCGGGGCACGAAAGACATCCTTCCTCGGTCTCGGCTTGGCCTTGCCCACTGATGACAAGCGGGTTGATAAAACAAACAGGGTCCGGCGTCTGTTTTTCTGGATTGATGGGGTTGACAATGGGCACATCCACCACAACAAGCCTGATCAGTTCCCCCACTTGGGGGGCGGCCAGACCGATACCACCGGCTTCATACATTGTTTGAAACATTTCCCTTACAAGCTGTTCGTGTGTTTTTGAGATTTTTTTGATTTCTTTGGATTTTTCCTTCAGCTGCTTATTGGGGAATGTAAGAATTTCTAAAGACATTTGATTATTTTATAACATAGCCAGCGGATCCACATCAATGGCCCATTTAAGGCCACTGGGCCCCATTTTTTGGAGGAGGTTTTCCACTTTGGCAATGGCCTGATGTAACGTCATGGCTTGGGGGGCCTTTATCAAAAGATGGACCCGGTGTTGCCCCTTGATTTTTTCAAGGGGGGAAGGGGCCGGCCCCAAAATAGTTGCCGGTTTTAAGGGCAGTGTTTTTAAATGCATGTGCAACTGGGAAAGAAATGCGTCCATTTTTTTTGCCTGATTGGTTGAAAACCGTATCATGGCCATGCGACCGTAAGGGGGGTATCCTAATTCGCGACGCAGCAAGGATTCTTTTTTGAAAAAATTCTCAAAATCGTGCTGGCAGGCCAAAAGGATGCTGTCGTGATTGGGATTAAAACTTTGAAGGATGACGAAGCCATTTTTTTCGGCCCGTCCGGATCTGCCGGCCACCTGGGTGATCAATTGAAAATTGCGTTCAGAGGCCCTAAAATCAGGAAGTCCCAATCCGCTGTCAGTCCCCAAAATGCCCACAAGGGTAACGTTTGGGATATCGTGCCCCTTGGCCAACATTTGTGTACCCACCAAGATATCTATTTTATGATTTTTAAGATCGTTCAGAATATGAACGAGGCTTCCCCTTTTTTTTGTGGTGTCACGGTCAAGACGGGCAATACGGGCTTTTGGGAAACAAGCGGTTAATTCGTTTTCAACGGTTTCGGTCCCGAAGCCAAGCCAGGTGAGTCTTGGGGCCTTGCAAGCCGGGCATGTTTGAGGAAGCTCATCCTGATAATTACAATAATGGCACAAGAGTTTTTTGTTCTGCTTGTGCAGGACAAGATTGACGCTGCAATTGGGGCAGCCGACGGTTTTTCCGCATTCGTTGCACAAAACAGTCCGCGCAAAGCCGCGTTTATTGAGCAAGATGAGCGTTTGTTCCTTTTTTTGAAGGGTCACTCCAATGGATTCCAATAATTTTCGGGACAAAAGCATGGGGTTATTTGCCTGGCGTTTTTCGGCATTCATATCAACAATGTCGATTTGAGGAAGCTTGGCGCCCGTGGGTCTTTCTTTTAAATGAAGGAGAGCATATTTCCCATTTAAAGCATTGATGTATGATTCAAACGAAGGTGTGGCCGATCCCATGACAACAAAAGCTTTTTCCATTTTGGCACGTACCAGGGCCAAATCGCGGGCATGATAACAAAAACGTTCTTCTTGTTTATAGGAAGTGTCGTGTTCTTCATCAATGACAATGAGCCCCAAGTTTTGAAAAGGAAGAAAAAGGGCCGAGCGTGTTCCCACAACCAATTTTAATTTTTCCTGATGTGTTTGAAACCAGATGGACAGTTTTTGATTTTCGGTGAGTTCGCTGTGGTATAAACCCATCTGTCCGGAAAAGCGTTTTTCAAAGCGTGCCTCAATCTGAGGGGTAAGACCAATTTCCGGCACCAAGAACAAGACTTGTTTTCCTTCCTTCAGCACAGTTTCAATCAATTCCAGATAGATTTCCGTTTTTCCGCTACCGGTAATGCCATGGAGAAGTACGTTTTGGTTTTCTGATTTCTTTTTTAGTAAAGTTTCGAGAATTTTTTGCTGAGGAGATGTCAGTGTTAGTTCTTTGTCGTGCCAAGGGTATGGGGGTGTCAGACGTGGCCGTGTTTTCTTTTGCTGCAATGTTTTGAGCGACACAGGTTTGTAAAAAGAGGAGGGAAGAGCGGTGTGGAGAGTTTCTCCCAAAGGATAAAAATAGTAGCGGGAAGCCCAATCAAGCCATTCCAGAAAGGAGGGAGAAAGATGGGATTGGTCGTCCAAAATTGTTTCAATCTTTTTGATTTCGATATCGGGTTTTTGGTCATGTATTTTAGTGACAATGCCCACCATTTTTCGTCTGCCGAAGGGAACCAATAAGCGCATCCCTTGAGATAAGGGGATGTCAGCATTTTCATGAAAGTAGGTGAAAATTTGATTTAAAGGAACAGGAAGGGCCACGTCAAGGTAGGGCATAAATTAAAAGGTTTTTTTACTATAGAGGTAAGTTACCGGCTTTCAGCAACCAGTTTGACGAAATCACGTATTTTGGGGCCAATGTCTGCATCTTTGAGTGCGTAATGGATATTGGCTTCAACAAAACCTTGTTTGCTCCCAATATCAAAGCGTTCTCCTTCAAATTGAAAGGCGTACAGACCGCTTGAGGCAAGTTCTATAAGAGCATCGGTGAGCTGAATTTCCCCAACAGCGCCCGGTTTTACTTTTTCAATGAGGGAAAAAACAGTCGGGGGCAAAAGATAGCGTCCGATAATAGCCAGATTGGAGGGAGCTTTTTCGCGGGATGGTTTTTCAATGAGGGTTTCCACTTTTCCAAGGCTTGCTGTAAGGGGGGAGGCTTTAACAACCCCATATTGGTTCACCTGTTCCCATGGAACTTCCATCACAGCCACCATGGCCCCCAAATTTGCCTGCCACAATTGCAACATTTGAACGGCACAAGGGACAGAGTGGCTTACCAAGTCATCGGGTAAAAAAACAAAAAACCATTCGTCACCGACAGCTTCCTTGGCACAGGCTACTGCGTGACCAAGCCCCAGGGGTTTTTCCTGATAGACCACGGTATATTTGGCCTTATCAATGAGATGAGTTACTTTTTCCAAAAGGGATGTTTTATTCTTGTTTTTTAATTCATCTTCCAACTTTGAGACATGATCAAAGTGGTCACGTATCTGGAGTTTGTCTTTGGATAAAACAAAAATGATTTCTTCAACGCCGCAAGACAGGGCTTCTTCGACAATATGTTGAATGCCTGGTTTGTCGACAATGGGCATGAGTTCTTTGGGAACGACTTTAGTGGCGGGCAAGAACCGGGTTCCCAATCCTGCTGCAGGAATGACGGCTTTTTTTATTTTTTGAGTCATAAGGCAACGAGAAAGTATTCAAATTAAGCCCAAATGTAAAGTTTACTCTTTGTAAAACTGCTGGGTCCTTTCAAGAAGGAGTTTTAGTTTTTTGTTGTCGATCACTTTGCCACGTCTTAGGGCCAAACGGTCATCAGCAAAGAGTTTAACGGCACGGGAAAGTACCTTGGCCTCAAGGTTGCGCCCTTTGGCAATGAAGGTATCGACAGTATCCTTGGTTTTGTCGATACGCGCGCAATCCTGGGTGATAATGGGGCCCTCATCAAGGTCGGTTGTCACAAAGTGAGCGGTGACCCCAATGACTTCAACTCCTTTGTTAAATGCCTGATGATAAGGTCTGGGGCCTGGAAAAGCCGGGAGAAGGGAAGGATGAATATTGATAATTTTTCCTTCATGACGAAACACAAATTCAGGGGACAAAATTTGCATGTAACGGGCCAGCACAATGAGATCGGGTTGAAATTTTTCCAGGATTTTTAAAACCCTGGCTTCGTGGAGTTTTTTCTTTTCAGCGGCAACATAATAAAACGGAATTTTGTTTTTTTCGGCAATGGATTTTAAATCGGGATGATTCCCGATGATGACAACGGGTTGGCCTTTGATTTGTTTCTTTTTCATGTCTCCCAATAAGTTAAGAAGACAATGAGACTCTTTGGAAACGAGCAGAGCCACATTTTTTATTTTTTTTGATTCAAGGGGATTGAATTCCGCTTCACATCCTACGGTCAGGGCCGCTTTTTTAAGTTTGTTGATAAATTGAGGGAGGGGGGAGGCAAGGTCGGAATAGTCAACCAGCATGTTCATGGTAAGGTAATCGTCGAGCAAACGTTGGTCTATATCTTCGATATTACAGCCTTCTTTGTAAAGAAAGGCGGTAGCAGTGGCAATGATTCCTTTACGATCTTTTCCGGCAATACGAACCTGAGCAACTTTTTTCGAGGGGTTCCGATAAGGCATACAAGTCTCCTCTTTTTAACCTCTAAATTTTATTAGGGTATCATAAGGACTTAAGGCGTACCAAGGAGGCTTTTTAAGAAAAAAATAACAAACCGCGTTAAAAGCTATTGCGAGGATCAAAAAAGCCATGCTACACTATGAAAAATTGAATCAATCCAAGGAGTTCACTATGAAATTCAAAGACTTAAGTCCAGAGGCCGTGGCTGAACTTTTAAATTTTTTGGCCGATCACGAAGAGTTTGAATCTTTGAAAAACTTGAAGGGTATTTTTACCCGGGAAGAAGTGGCAGGAATATTAAAAGAAGTGTCCGTACAAATTCGTACGCAAGCTTCCGAGGAAGAGCCGGTTCAAAAACCCGATTATTCTGAACAAAGCCTGTCTCCCAAAGCGATGTCCCTTATTTCAAGCCTTTCGCCCCGGGAAGAAATGCTTTTGTTTAAATCTTTTAAACTGATCTAACGTTAAAAGGAAAAGTCTCCTTTTAATGGTGGTTTCCTTATCAAAAAGCCCTTCGGGAAGTTCACGAAAGCGAATTCCGAAGGGCTTTTTGCTTAATGAGGCTTTAAAGAAAAAATGACGGGATGGACCTTATTTACAGATGGTGCCAGTCGCGGAAACCCCGGTGAGGCTGGAGCTGGAGCTTATTTGGTGAATGGTGCAGGAGAAGAAATAGGTTTAAGGCGCTATTTAGGAAGGGCGACCAATAATCAGGCAGAATATGCGGCCCTCTTGCTGGGTTTAAAAAAACTTGTTGCCATGGGTGTGAAGCAGGTTTCCATCAAGGCTGATTCTCAATTAATGATTCGACAATTAGAAGGTCTTTACAAAGTAAAGAGTGAGGATCTACTCCCCTTATTTTTAGAAGCCAAACAATTATTGGGGAATTTTGAAAAAGTGAAGGTTGCGCATATTCCTCGTGAAGAAAATAAAAAGGCCGATCAATTGGCCAATGAAGCCATTGACTTCAACGATGATTTGAGTGAGTAAGTTTTTTTAGCATTTTGGGTTTGGATGATCGCTTTGATGTAGGGACAATCCTCGGATTGTCCCTACAAAATCAGAGAGGAAAGTCCGGACTCCTTCAAGCAGGGTGCTGGCTAACGGCCAGGGTTCGCACTTTGTGCGGATACGGAAAGTGCCACAGAAACTATGTACAGGCTTCGTTATGCGAGGTGCTGTAGTGAAAAGGGTAAACCCCACCCGGAGCAAGGCCAAATAGGCCCCGTGGATTTCCTTTCTTTACGGAAGTGGAAATCGTCAGTGCTTGTCTGATTAAAGAGAAGTGAATAACTTTTTCTTTTGACGGGGTGGGTAGGCTGCATTGAGCCTTTTAGTGATAAAGGGCCCAGATAAATGATCATCGCCCCGTTACGCGGGGCTACAGAATCCGGCTTACAGAACTTAAAAATGCTTTCATGGGGGATGACACACTCATCCCCCATCCTTTTTATCCCCTACGCTCGTTGGCGCAGGATGCGAGCCTTGGCTTTATCAAGGCCCTCTGCCTTTAGGCAGAGAATCTTGGATCCTACGTTTCCCTTGGGGAAAATACATGATGCCTTTTCATTTTTTGTTTAATCGCAAGAGCCCTCTTATCACTGGTCTTTTATGGATGGGGTGGGTGGGGCATGTTTTTTTCTTTGCCCGCATTTTGGACCGGGGGTCGTTTTCTTCAAAGAATCTCATCTTTTTTTATTCACTTTACATATCTATTGCGGCGGCCATTACAATCTTTCGACTTATCCGTTGGTATAAACCGGCTGATCGTGGGTTTGGCTTGGAAGAACATTTTCAGAAAAGCATGATTCCTGTTTGTTACATTATGTTGGTGAATAATATTTTGTTGTGGGTAGGAGTTAAAAGTATTTTTTTGTTCATAGTGTCCGGATTCTTGTTGCTCCCCATGCTTGTTGTGAATTTTATCCTGATTTATTTTTATCGGAAGGATTCTGATTCCACTCCTCCCGGCTATTTCGCCCGTTCTCTTTATAAATAGAGGTTCTTTTTTTTAAATTTTTCATAATCACGTAGACAATATTAGCTAATTTTCTTATAATTCGTTGCCATACATTACACTGCACTACATTAATTATTTGACTTTTTTGTTAGGGTGACCAAAAATACAACGCCAAGAGGGATCTTATGAGTTTAGACAAACTCGGAATTATTTTTCTCCTCAATTACTTAAACCAGCTTGGCAGCGTTAAAGACCATGTTGTTTTAGCCGTAAAAGAGATCCTTCTGGCTGTTCAGGCCACTCTAGATTTGGTCGGAAAGTCTGCTTCCCACAAAGTTTTGGGAAATTCTTCAGAGCTTTTGCAACCCATCCTTAAAAAAGTGAACGGGGCATTGCAATATACCATTGATAAAGTAGCCCCACCCCAGCAAGGTCCTGTCTTAAGTGGGGAGGATGGTTTAAAGCTTAAGGAAAACATTGTTGATTCCATTATTTCCGCTATTGATGAGGAAATAGAAAATACACGTAATGTTCATGACGAAATAGGTAAATTGAAAGTAGAAGCACTAGCGACTGTCAAAAAAGTGCTGTTAAACCAGAAAAAGAAGCCTCTAAATCCTTCCACCGAGGTCAGAAAGACAATTAAGTCAGCTCACGTAGCCTGATCCCTTTCTTTCCAGTGTTATCAAATTAATCCTTGCCAATTTCCCCAAACTTGTATTTGATATTTATGACGCGTTTGTGGAGTTTTATGACACAAAATTGACGCAACTATTTTTAACACATTTCAAAGGAAAAATTTATGAACAAAGAAAATAAAATAATGATCAAGCGCTACCAAAACAGAAAACTTTATGACACACAAAATTCCACTTATGTGACTCTTTATGATATCTCTCGCATGATCAAAGAAGGCAGTGACGTGCAGGTGATTGATAATAGTACGAAGGAAGACTTAACAGCAGTTACTTTGACGCAGATATTATTTGAAGAAGAAAAGAAGAAAAAAAGCCTTTTGCCTTTGGGAGCTTTGAAAAAAATCATTCAAGAAGGTGGAGATACCATTAAGGACTTTTTGGGCAAGACCATTGACACAGGGGTGACCTCTCTATCCAAAGCCAAGGAAGAGGCCGAAAAAGTTTTTGATCGCATCAAAGACGAGATTACTCCCGATGACGGAACCCTTCTTCAGGGGGTCATTCATAAAACCCAAGACTTCTCAAAAAAAATCGATGAGAAAATCAAATCCACAGTTGAATCCGTGACCCAAGTGGCTTCCCTTCAAAGTGAAATCAAAATCCTCCAAAAAAGAATTATCCAGCTTGAAAGAAAACTGATGGAATATCAAAAATAATGCTGGATTTGGTTTTAAACAAAAGACTCGTCATTTTTTCAGGTAAGGGTGGTGTTGGTAAAACGACCATGGCGATAAGTTTGGGGTTGATGGCTGCCCGTTTGGGGAAAAAGACCCTTCTTGTGGAAATGAATGCCCCCGAAAGAGTTGCTGGTTTTTTTTGTTTGAAGGCCATTGGGTACAAGGAAACGGTGTGTCAGAAAAATCTTTCTGGGATCAATGTAAACCCAAAAGATTGCTTTGAAGAATATATTCTACAGCGGATTCATTTTAAGAAAGTTTTTGATACTTTTGTCAACAACCGGTTTGTCACTTCTTTTTTGAACGCTGTTCCCGGTTTTAATGAGCTTATGATGGTGGGTAAAATCTATGATTTGGCTGCCCACCGTCATTCCCAAAAACCCTACGATCTGATTATTGTGGATGGCCCGGCGACAGGGCATGGTGCTTCTGCTTTTGAAGTCCCACAGATTGTTTATAACGCAGTCAAAGTAGGCCCTCTTCATTCCCAAAGCAAAAAGATGATTGATTTCCTTCAAGATAAAACCATGACGGTTTTTTGCCCGGTTACCCTTCTGGAAGAAATGCCCATTGTTGAAATGACAGAGCTCATAAGTCGCATCAAAGCAAAACTGGGTATCGGTGTGGGCCCCATTTTTGTGAACGCTTATCAAAAAAACATTTTTTCTAAGGAGGAAGAAAAAACAATCTTTTTGGAAAAAAATGTAAACGAAAAGCTAAAGCCTTATTTCATAGCCGCCCAATTTTTATCTCATAGGCTTGGCCTTCAGGAAAAAATGATGGAGTTATTGCAAAGATTAAACCCAGGAAGCCCCTATATACTGGCACCTAAAATGGAGGCTCCTATCCAGATAGCCAGCGACCTTTTACCCATTGTTGATGCATGGACGAACATATAAACACTATGATGCCCGACCTTTTAATTAAGAAAAAACTTTTTGTCGTCTGTGGCAGTGGCGGCGTTGGCAAAACGACGTTAGCGGCAAGCCTTGCCCTTAAGACTGCTTTTTTGGGGCACAGGACCATTGTTCTTACGATTGATCCAGCCAGACGCCTGGCCACTTCTTTAGGGGTAAGCCTTGAAGGTTCAAAAGCCAGAAAGATTGATCCTGACATACTGGATAAAATTAATGGTGGCAAAATAGTTAAAGGCGAA
The DNA here is from genome assembly GCA_001797365.1 of Deltaproteobacteria bacterium GWA2_45_12. NCBI lineage: Bacteria > Deltaproteobacteria > Deltaproteobacteria bacterium GWA2_45_12. Next base: position 7,160 of record MGPH01000025.1, on the reverse strand, counting down.
CTTTTTGCCATGATGCTGGATACCAAAAACACCTTTGATGAAGTGATTGCGCGTTACTCGCCTTCAAAAGATATTCAGCATAAAATTTTGGAAAATAAAATTTACCAGCATTTATCGCAGATGATGGCAGGCTCTCAGGAATATATGGCTATGGAGAAACTCCACGAAATTGTGTCAGAGGAAAAATATGATATTGTCATTATTGATACCCCACCCACGGTACACGCCATTGACTTTTTAGAAGCCCCCCAAAAGATGATGGACGCCATCAGCCATAGCATGCTGCATCTCCTTTTAAAGCCCGCGATGATGGTGGGTAAAACAGGTTTTGGATTTTTTGAAAAAGGATCCCAATTCATCCTTAAAATTTTTGATCGTATTACGGGTTTTGCATTTTTGCAGGACATATCGGAAATGCTTGTCTCGTTTAAGGAATTATTGGGTGGTTTCCAGTCACGTGCCCAGGAGGTTGAAGCCATCCTTAAAAAAGACACAACCAGTTTTGTTGTGGTGAGTGGAGTTGACCAGCGTTCGGTTTCGGAAACCAAGTTTTTTATTGAGAAACTGATGGATTTACACCTGCCTTTTGATGGTGTGATTGCCAACAGGGTAAGCCCTTTTGAAGCTTTTAAAATGACGATGGAACAAGAGGTAGCTTTAAGCCAACTGGTATCAAAAGAACTGGCTTACAAAATGAGTTTGGTCATGCAGATGTTTACTAATGAAGCGGACCGCCAGAAAGTTTTTCTGGAAGATCTTTTCTCGTTTCTTTCAAAAAAACAGTTTTTGATAAAAATTCCCCTTATGGAAGAGGATATCCATTCCCTTGAAGGTTTGGGTAAATTGTCCCAAGTACTCTAGATTGGCTTCAAGAGTTGACTTTTGATTCTTTTTCTTATCTTGTCGCCACCGTGAACAGGAAAGAGACGATAACCAAGCCTTTGCCGTGGATGGGGACGGATTTGATCCCGCATATTGTGGGGAACAAGCCAGCCTCATTTTTTTTGGATTCATCCCAGATGGCTCGCTATTCCTATGCGGGCTTATATCCCAAGTCCGTCCTTTCCGGAAATGATGACCCTTGGCCAAGGCTTGAGGCAGCACTTCAAAATTTTTCCCTTGATCTTAGGTGTGATTTTTTAAGCGGAGGATGGGTGGGTTTTTTGGCCTATGAAGCTTACCATTTTTTAGATCCATATAAAAAAATAAAGCCGCAGGAAAGCTTGTTCCCCCTTTATTGGTTTGGCTTTTTTGAATCGGTTTTGGTGTTGGATACAAAAGAAAAAAAATGTTTTTTAGCATCCTCTTTTTTAAATGAAAAAGAATTATCCCAGCAGGCTGGCCTTTGGATGGAAGCTTACCAGGCTTGTCGACATCATGAACAATCATCGGTACAAAAAGGTTCTTTGATAGAGAAAAATCCTTCTCAAAGTTTTTGTAAAAAAGTTGATCTAATTAAAGAATATTTGAAGGCGGGGGATGTTTATCAGGTGAATGTGACCGAAAGATTTGTGGCTCAAACCAAGGCCAACCCTTGCCATGTTTATGAGCATTTAAGACGAATTTCACCGGCACCCATGTCGGCTTTTTTGAATACAGGGGAATTCCAGGTTTTGTCCAGCTCGCCAGAATCATTTCTAAAAATAGAAGGAAAAAATGTTGACACAAGCCCCATCAAGGGAACGCGCCCGCGAAGTTTGGCTGTTGATGAAGATGAAAAATTAAAAGCGGAATTAAAATCATCCGATAAAGATGCCGCCGAACTCTTGATGATTGTGGATTTGGAGCGGAGCGATTTGGGAAAAGTGTGTGAGTATGGAAGTGTCACGGTCAGTGCGTTGGATCATGTTGAGAGTTTTGCCCAGGTTCACCATCGTATGGCCAAAGTGAGGGGGGTTCTTAAAGAAAATGAAAATCCAGTGAGTGTGTTAAAGGCCCTCTTTCCAGGAGGTTCCGTGACAGGGGCGCCAAAAAAGCGTGCCATGGAAATTATTAATGAGCTTGAAGATGTTGCACGCTCAGTTTATACGGGGGCCCTTGGTTTTATGGGGCCTGGTTTGACTCACATGAATTTACCCATTCGCACCATGACCATGGCGGGTGATAAGGTTTATTTTCATGCGGGGTGTGGGATTGTGGCGGATTCCGATTCCCAAAAAGAATATGAGGAAATGATGGTGAAGGCCAGCGGGATGATGGGGGCGTTGGGAATAATAGGGTAGGGGCGTATCCTGCCAGAGGCATCCCTTCGGGACAATACGCCCGTACAAAAAATGAAAATTTCAATCAACGGAAAAATTGTTGAATCCAGGGATGCCGCTATTTCTGTGCATGACAGGGGCTATCTTTTTGGCGAGGGTGTTTTTGAAACCTTGCGCACTTATGATGGGCGTATTCCTTTTTTTGATAAGCATTTGGCCCGGATGGAATGGTCGGCGACGTTTGTGGGGATTCCCTTTCCTCATCCCGGTGAGATCAAGAAGAGTTTGGAAGATTTGCTTGCGGTTAATGAACTCCCAAACGCACGCATCAAAATTATTCTTTCAGCCAAAGACCCGTCCACGATGCGCCCAGTGGCGCCCCACGAAAATTTGGAAGTCAACTTAGTTATCTCTTGTGAACCTCTCGAAGCGCTACCCGCTTCTTATCTCAAAGAAGGGATTGGGCTGTGCCTGATTCGCTCTGTGGTGAACGATTCCAATCCTCTGTGCGGTGTAAAATCTTTAAGCTGGGGTTCTAAAATGCTCGCCCGTCGCGAGCTTTCCGAAAAAGCGGCTTATGATGGTATTTTGCTTAATTCCCAGGGTCAGGTCACCGAAACCACTACCGGGAATTTGTTTTGGGTTATGAAGGGAGAGCTGCATACTTCTAGCTCTTCTGTGGGTTTGCTTGGCGGGATTACACGGGGCATTGCCCTAGATTTGGCTAAGCAGAATAAAATTCCGGTGAAGGAAGTTTATGCCAAACCCGAAGACCTCCAAAAAGCCGATGAAATGTTCATGACGAATTCGGTGGTGGGAATTTTACCCGTGACGTGGTTTGACCCCATGAACATAGGATCAGGAAAGCCGGGGCCCATCACAACTCAAATCAGAAAAGAATACGAAGAAGTTCTAAAGGGATGACAGAGATGTTTTCTTGTCGCCCATATATTAGACCAACATCTAAAAAAGTCTTGACTTTTTTAGATGTTGGTCTGAGCATAGATTCATGCACAAAAGAACCCTTGTTCCATTTTTAGACCAGTTTCTCCAAAATTACAGGAAAATGGTTTTTGTCAGTGGTCCGCGTCAGGTGGGCAAGTCCACCATGGTTGAAAGCTATCTTGGGTCCCATGGGGATGGTGTGCGTTTTAACTGGGATGTGTTGACGGATCAAAAAAAGTTTGCCAAAAATCCCTATTTTTTTGAGGAGGAAAACACAACCTTACATAATTTGGTTTGGTTTGATGAAATTCATAAATATGGCCGGTGGAAAAATTATCTCAAAGGCTGTTTTGACAAATATAAAAATGATTTTCTTTTTATAGTTACAGGAAGTGGCCGTCTGGATTTATTTAAAAAAGGGGGAGACAGCCTTTTGGGGCGTTATCTGACCTTGCCCCTGTTTCCATTCACTTTGGCGGAAATGGAAAGGCAATTTACTCCTTATATCGAATGGAAAAAAAATTTATCCCATGATGGAGACCGATCTTTTTCGCGCAAAAATTATGAAACGCTTTTCAACTTGAGTGGTTTCCCTGATCCCCTTTTCAAGGGAGAAAAAGCTTATTACAACCTTTGGCAACAGGAAAGGAAGACCCTATTGATTCGTCAGGATATTCGTGATGCCACGGCAATCCGGGATTTGTCCCAGCTTGAACTTTTAAGCCATCTTCTTGTGAATCGGGTGGGAAGTCCGCTTTCGATCAATGCCCTTCGAGAAGATCTGGGAGTTGCCTTTGAGACAGTGAGAGATTGGATTCAAGTTTTAAGCCAGTTTTATTATCTGTTTCAGATTCATCCTCAGGCGGGCTCTCTCCATAGGACATTCAGGAAAGAAACCAAGGCTTATTTGTTTGATTGGGTTGAAATTGAAGATCCTGCCCTCCGTTTTGAGAACATGGTGGCGGCTCATCTCTTGAAAGCACTGAAAACATGGAAATCTCTTGGGGAAGGGAACCTGGAGCTTCGTTATGTGCGTGATAAGGAAAAACGTGAAGTTGATTTTATAGTTCTTGAACAACAAAAACCGATTTGCCTTGTTGAAGCCAAGTTTAATGATGAAAATCTTTCGGGTTCCCTCCTTTATTATCAGGAAAAATTGAAGGTGCCTTATGCGATTCAGTTAGTTCACAAGCCTGGTATTAAAAAGAAGATGAAAAAAAATGGTAAAATCCAGTGGGTGATTTCGGCAGATCAATGGTTGATGGGGCTGTCTTAATTTTTTCCATTCGTTACATAACTCTTAAGCGTTGTCCAAACAACATCCATGCTTCCATCCTCTTTAAGGATAAAGTCACGGATGTTCATGGATTTGGGAGAAGAGTGGACCCTTACACCGTGGGGCAAGACGGTGGTGAAGCGATTGGCTAAGTTGTCACGGCTTGTTTCCCCCTTACCATTGGAGCAAGCGGCTAAAACAAGATCTCCTTTTTCTTCGAAAAGTTTTTTGAAGCGATCCATTTCACCTTGATCAAAATCAGCGAAGTCAATACTTCTCGGAGAATCTTGATTTTTTTCGCTTGGCAATCGGAATGTTTGGCCAGGATCGTCATCGCTTAAGGCGATGGTGTCTTGGCTGCCGTGTGCTGAGATCACTCCGTGACGGACTTTGATTCCCTTAGTGATCAAATCATCCATGACGGCATAGATTTCGTCTTCGGATTCTACTTCTTTATAAATGACTTCATAGCGTCCATCTTGAACCAGTTGATCAATGATGGGGTAATCATAAAAGGCCTTGTCCCAGTCTTTTTTTGCTTGAAAAAATAAAATTACCGGTTTTGATCCTTGTTTCACCGTCAAATACACTTTAATAAAGGTATCCAGCGATTTGAACAATAAAGGGTCCACGGTCTTTGTATTCATGAACTGGCGGAGGGCATGATAGGACTGGAAATGTTCAGGAGGAATGCCGCGATCCCGATAGAGCTGTGCCAAACGATCCAGTATTTTTTTCTGCAGAGAAAAAGGCAATTTTTGAACGATATGCACATTTTTTTGGACGAGTCTGAAAATAAAATCTTCGTCCTTATGAAAAGACAGGGGAACTAAGTAAAATAACTCATGATTATAGGTAAGTACTTGTTCAATAATTTGTGGGTTATTTTTGATATTAGCCGGGAGTAACGAATAGTATTTAGGATCCGTCTTTAATGTTTCAGAAATTATGTCCGGATCATTTCTTAAACTTTCGGGGATATCTTCAAGCTTGGCCCGGTCATGTTGGAGGACGAGAATCGCCAGATCTTTTTGGGCCAGTTTCAGGCTTTCTGGGTAGTCTTTGTAGATTTGTTTTGGAAAGCCCGTGGCCCATGCTTGGATTTCCGGTCGCATTTTCATCTCTTCGGGCAATTGAGCGTAATTGTATTTATTTTTATTCAAGAGCTTTAAGACAAAATTTGGATTTTCCTTCAATCTGTTTGGCAAGGCTCTGTAATTAAGATACTGGAGGGCATAATCCTCGGTGACGAAATCATATTCTTCTAAATTAATTTCAGGGGGTAGACTGCGATGCTTGAGATATTCTTCCAGCACTTTTGGATTTTTAAGAACCGAATCGGGAATAAGCTTACCCCTAAAGTTATCTTTCTGCCCAATTTCCCCGGATGAGACGGCGGTGAAGGCCAAATCAACGTCTTTTCTAGCGTTTTCAGACAGATCTTTATAGACAAGCCCCCTGGTTTGCACGAGACGGCGGATAAAATTCGGATCTTTGCGAAGTCGATCTGAAATTTTTAAAAAGTCCAGCTTTGGTTCGTCTTCTGTATCATAGGATTTATAAGCTTGGAGGACGATGCTCTCGTTGTCCCAGAATTTTTGCGGCAGGTCACCCAAGCCGTTTCCCCATTTTGTTACAATCCCCAAAACGGTGTCATCGCTTAAGGCATTTTTCATGTCGTCGGGTATTTGTTTTAGCAGTAAAGGGGCTTGGACGAGGATTTTTGCCATCAAATTTGAATCAGCAAGGAACTTTGTCATGGTTACCTTATCCAATTCCCTGAAGAGATAAGGCTCTTTTTCAAGAAGGGAACGCAGCCAAACAGGGTCGTTAACCAATTGAGGATCAACATCGCGAATGGAGGGCAAATGCTTGGATACTGCAACGGCTGCAAGAATAGGATCGCGCTTGAGTCTTGCTGAAGCCTTCTTAAGAGAGCCTGGCACGTCACGTACGATTTTTATGAAAGTCTTTTCATCATCCTGAACGCGGTTTAAGCCGTGCTCAAGGACATAGCGCCATTTCCTGGTTTGAATAGCTTTGTCCACAATTTCGGGACGGTCTTGCAAATTGGGTGGTAGGGAATAGATGTTTTGAAAATGAGCATTGATGGCTTTATTGGCGATTTCCGGATTCTTTTTTAACACATCAGGGAGCTTGGAATAGATCCATCCCAGTGTCTTGGCAGGCAATTGAAGGATGAGATCTGGATCTTTTTTAATCATTTCGGGTAAATCAGGGTAAATCCAACCCTCTGTATCTGTAAGTAATTGAAGAATGAGTTCACGATTATTTTTGATTTGGGTGTTTGAAGTGCAAAGGTACGCCAAAGCTTTATTTCCTTGGAAAAGACGGGTTAGAAAATCAAAGTCACTTAAAATGTTTGCAGGTAAGGTACGGCGATAAAATAGGGCTTCATAACGATCGCTTTCCGCTGGATTAAAACGGTTCGGATAATTGGATGTTATTTGGTTGGCCCAATCCAGGAGGAAGGGTTGGGTCAACAGCTTTTGGTCGATATCGGCCAAATACTGTTTATCCCGTGACGTATAGGCTAAAAGCACATCGTAATTACTTTGAAGCTCCTTGGGGATGTCTTGAAAACGGATATAAGTTCCGGTGTGAAGAAGGGTCAGTAGAAAATCGGGATTCCCTTTGAATGAATTGTCTAGGAGCCTGTCGGGGAAACATTTTTAGTAATTCATGATCGGCAACAGCCCCGGTTTTTGATATAAGGA
>MGPH01000024.1:26943-52153 GCA_001797365.1 Deltaproteobacteria bacterium GWA2_45_12 | reverse complement strand
GCAAAGCTTGTATCGTCGTCTTTACCAGAAGAATTTGGAAAAGACAGAAAAAGGGAAAATTGTTGCTATTGAGGTCGAAAGTGGTGACATTTTTATCGGTAACACCACAATCGATGCCGCATTAAAAGCCAAAGCAAAATATCCACGTAAAATTTTCTATTTCAAGAGAGTTGGATACCCTGCCGTACACTCCCTCAAAGGGTTTGTTCCTGTTAAATAAATAAACAATGTTTCTTAAAGGTCACATCACAGAAGATCTGGAACCCATCTTGAACGATCTTTTTATCCTTGGGAAATCCGGCAGCAAGTTGCCTCTTCATGCAATTCTCGATACCGGTTTTAACGGAGAACTTGCCCTTCCAATGAAACTCAAGTCATCTTCTCAATTGTCACCTCTTGGCGTTAAATCATTTGAATTAGCCAATGGACAGATTGTGCAGCAGGAAATTTTTTTAGCGACACTTCTCATAGATAAAAAAAGATTTCCGGTTGAAGCCACATTGACACATTCAACGACTGCTTTGATTGGAATGGAATTGATTCGCAATAGAGTTTCTATTTTTAATCTGAAGACAAATAAGATTTCAGTCCGGTAGATATTGATTACGCCGCCTGATGGGCTTCTAAACGAGGTAAATTCACACGGGCGATGGGTTGGATGCGCAGGTTTTCCGATAATTCTTGATACGACAAAACGGAGAGTTGGGGGAATTCTAGTTCTATAATCTTTCTAAAATATCGTCTAATTTCAGCCGTAGTAAGGATGACCGGTGGCCTGGCTCCCGGAGGAAATGGGTGCGAGGCGATTTCTTTTCCAACGGCTTCGATCAAGTCTTGGGTGATTTCCGGATCAAGGGCCAAATAATTTCCCTTTTCAGTGGTGCGAATGGCTTCGCGTACGGTGTCTTCAATTTTAGGGTCCAATAAATAAACGGCCAGTGTGTTGCTGTGTCCGGCATATTTATGCGTGATGTAGCGTTTTAATCCGGCACGGATATGTTCAGTAAGCATGAGGGTGTTCCGTTCCACTTCGGCCCATTGGGCCAGGGTCGAAAAAATATTTTTCAAATCGCGGATGGCCACTTCTTCCTGCACCAGTCTCTGGAAAATTTCAGCCAGTTGCAAAACGGTGATCACTTTTGGAACGAGTTCCTTGACCAAGGCCGGGTGTGATTTTTCCAATTCGTTTAATAAAGTTTGAATTTCCTGTAATCCCAAAAATTCATGCGCATGTTTGCGCAGCACATGGGAAAGGTGCAAAATCAGATATTCCGAAATATCCCACATACGAAAGCCGGCTTGCACGGCCACTTCCTTGTATTCCTGCGAAACCCAAGTGACGATGGACCCGTCGATGGGATGGATGGTTTCTTTTCCGGTAATATTAAAAAGTTGCAATTGCTCCAGGGGCTCGCCCACCAAAATGCAGCCCTGCATGATTTTCCCGCGGGCCACGGGGACTTCGTTAATATTAATGACATACCCTTCGGCTTCCATGTCCACCGTTTGACCACGCACCTGAATGCCGGGAAAGTTAACACCCAATTCATAATAAAGGCCGTGGCGTAAAAGGGGGATGAGTTCATTAATGAAACGCCCGCCATCTTTTGAGTCATCCACAAAGGGGATGATGGCGCTCCCTACTTCAAGTGAAATTGGGGCGGGCATAATAAAGGGAAGTTGGTCCCCGTGTTTTTCGATGGCTTTTTTGACTTTTTCTTCCTTGGGCTGGTCAATAATTTCCTGCACTTTTTGTTCGCGTTTACGTGTGGAATAAAAAGCGTAAAGGCCCATGGTGATAGACAGAGCAAAAAAAGGAATTTTAGGGAGCCCCGGCACAAGCCCCATGCCGGCTAAAAGCACGGCAGCAATGCCGAACACTTTGGGATAGGCTGTAATCTGGCTGATGATATCTTTTCCCAGATTTGAATCCGTCCCTTCGGAGGAAACACGGGTGACAACAATACCGGCGGCCAGTGAAATGATGAAGGCTGGAATCATGCTGATCAAGCCATCCCCGATGGTAAGAATGGAATAAAGTGTGGCCGATTCACCAAAGGTGAGCCCCCGTTGCAGCACACCGATGATCAAGCCCCCAATGATATTGATGGCGGTGATGATCATGCCCGCAATGGCATCGCCCTTGACAAACTTCATGGCACCGTCCATGGCGCCGTACATTTGTGATTCGCGCTGCAAGGTGGACCGACGGACTTGCGCTTGTTCCATGGTGACAGTGCCGGCGCGTAAGTCGGCATCGATGCTCATTTGTTTCCCAGGCATGGCATCCAAGGTGAAGCGAGCGGCCACTTCAGAAACACGTTCAGCGCCTTTGGCCACGACAATGAAATTGACCAGGGTGATGATCAAGAACAACACAATCCCCACCACAACATTGCCGCTGGCGACAAACTCACCAAAGGCTTGAATGACTTCTCCTGCATAACCTTGGGAAAGAATCAAACGTGTCGAAGAAATGTTGAGGGACAAACGATACAAGGTGGAAATAAGCAGGATGGTGGGAAAAGAGGCCAGTTTTAAGGAATCAGAAATATACAAAGCCACTAAAAGAATAATCACTCCAATGCTTAAAGAAATAGTCAGGCAAACATCAATAAGCCAGGTGGGAAGGGGAATGATGATCATGGCCAAAACCGCCATGACAAGACCTGCAATGATAAGATCGCTATATTTGGCGATGAGAGCGTTAATGTCTAAACTAAGCTTTGGCATCAGATTGAAAGTATAGCAAAAGACGGGCCAGAAGACAGAGGGCTTTTTTGAAAAAATATTTGGAATATTGATGGGTTATAGGGTTGTAAGAAAGAGAAGAGGAAGTAAATGGGGTTGTTTTCCTAGTTATTTCAATGGTTTGAGGTTTAAAAACCCCTAAAAATAATTCCAAAAATATTTGAAAATTTGTGTGAGAAAGTACAGGTGTGATGCTTCGCTGAATTTTTCTTACCTTAAAAGCCATTCTTTAAGAGGTATGCCCTGTATTTGATCTGTTTGGAATTGGTCATTCTTGGTCAAAACCTTGAGCTTTGTTTTGGCGGGAAAGGCTTTGGTGAACCAATAAAATTCCTGGGGAGAAACTTTATTTTGATATTTTACTTCGATGAAATGGGGAACAAAATCGACTTCTTTTTTCCCTGACCAATAACCCAAATGGGCATCCTCTCTCTTTAGCTCTTGACACACCACACTTTCGGCAATTTTTCCGGCCAATTCCGGATTGAGATGTTTAGCAGGATCTATTCCCGAAAGAGACCCTCCCCCAAGGAATAAATGGAAGAGCAATGGATCGATCGGATAGTATTTCCGGTTTTTTTTGGGGGAGATGAGATTTTTTTGTGGATCGATCCAGGGAACTTCGGTGACAGCAAAGCAATTGCAAAGGAGTTCCATGTACTGCCTTGCGGTTTCATTGGAAGTAATCCCCATTTCTTGCGCTAGGGTATGTTGCGAAAAACCGGTTTGGACGCGTTTTCCCATGGCTTGAACCATGTGTTTTAAAATGAGATCGGATTTCCCCCGTTTGAGAAATTCACCTTTGATCCAGCTCCAGTAAATTTCACCCACATAATCGGGAACCACCTTAAGCCTTAAGTATTCATTGATAGCCCAGGGAAATCCACCAACGATGAAATATTCATCCAAGGTCAGGTGGTCTTTGAGTAAACGATAAGATGCGGGGAGTACTTCAAAACTGGTTTGGGAATGCCTGCCCCTGCGACCGGGAAACAATTCACCGGCTTCTTTAAGAGAAACCATCGACGAACCCGTATAAACAAAGCAGACAGACTTAAGGTGACCTCTGTCAGCCAATAATTTAACAGCTCGTGGCCATTCAGGAATGCTTGTAATTTCATCGATAAAAACAAAAACCGTGCTCTTTTTTTCTCGTTCGACGAAATCAGTCACTATGGAAAGAAGCTCTCTCCAAGACTCGAGAGCATCCCCCTCGATCAGTATAAGATTTTGGGGAAGGAATTTTAAAAGTGCTTTTTTAGCTAGCAGGTGGATGAGCGTGCTTTTCCCCACTTGGCGGGGACCCAGGATGCTAAAAATTCCTTCTTCCAAGGGGATTTTTTTGAGAACCTCATCCAAATGGGGAAGGCGAAGAGGATTTTCCTCAAGTTGTCTTAACTTAGGATCCTTTTTTTCCCAATGAGAGTCTCCTAACCAGGGTTGCTGAATCATGATATTTGTTAGATATCAAATTTGATATCTAATGGCAATCAAAAAATATATAAAATCACGTAACTATTTTAAGTCCCATGCGATAAAGGAGCATCAACTTATTATCAGAAGGTTTTTTTATGGCTATGCCAACAATGGGCTTAAGACCCCACAGCAAGTTCATACCGCGTATGGTTCATGTGCCAGGGAGGATTTATACCCCGTGGTTATAACGGCTTTAAGGATGCACCCAAGCAACAAGTCCGTGTCAAAGACGTGTTCTTGGCCAGTCACCCGACCACGGTTGCAGATTATGCTCGCTCCTTGGGTGATCAACCTCTTTTGGGAAGATTAGCGACTGACACAAGAACAGGTCAGGCCCATATCTATGAGATTGGAACGAATGCAGATGATTTAGAAACAGTTCCTCTTTCCATTGAATTTTCGGATTTAATGCTTAGTCACGAGGTGGTGGAGTTAGCCCCCGTCGCGAGGATTGGATCAAAACTTTGCGCGATAAAGGAGAGGAATTTGCCATAGACAAACACCCTGCCGTTTATGTCAGCCATTATGGGAGCTTGGCTTATAGTCTTTGGTTGAATCAACAAACGATTGCAGAACGTGCCCGTTTGGGTTTGGGCGTGTTTCGGTTGCCGACGGAAGCTGAATGGGAGGGGGCAGCTAGAGGTCCTGAAGGGACTTTTGAATGGGGAACTTCTACCGGGGAATTGAGCCACGAATTAGCGCATTATGATGCAGAGGCAACAGCCCCAGTGGGGAGCAAACCCGGGATTTTGTACGGAGCTGCAACCTTGAGCGGAATTCCTGAAGAGTTGAAACCCTACCTTGATGAAAAATTGTTCGACATGGCTGGCAATGTCTGGGAATGGACAGCCGATTGGTATGGGGCCTATGAGATGGTAAGAAATGGCAAGGTTCTTGAGTATCCAACAGGACCCGTTTTAGGCCAATGGCGTGTTCTTCGCGGTGGTTCCTTGTACAGTGTTGATCCGGGCGTCTTGCGCGCGGCGTTTCGCAACCTCGACCTTCCCGATTATCGTGGCAACGATTTCGGGTTTCGGTTGGCTGTTTCGCCCGGAACTCCCTGATGCATCACTCGTAATTCAAGGGATGAGCGTGATGGGCTGGGGGTTTTTAAGTATGATACTCCGCATTCAAATGAATGTAGTCGTAGGTAAGGTCCGACATGAAAATGAAGAATTCTCCGCGGCCCATGTGGCAATCAACTTTAATATCCATATCCCGTTTTTTCATATAGGTATTTAGAGCATCCATACTTTTTCGTTTGACTCCACTGCCGTTTTTGACCACTTGATGCGAGCCAATCCACACATTTAATTTTTCTTGAACGATGGAAGCTCCTGAATATCCCACCGCAGCCATGATGCGCCCCCAGTTCGGATCACATCCAAAAAGGGCTGTTTTCACGAGGGGGGAGTTTCCGATGGCGTAGGCGATTTTTTTGGCTTCGGATTCGTTTTTTGCGCCTTTAATTTCAACACGGCAGCATTTGGTGGCGCCTTCTCCATCCAGCGTAATTTTTCTAGCCATGTCTTCTAAAAGAGCGGTGAGTTGGGTCTCGACTTGTTTGCCTTCGCGACTTGTGACGGAGAAGGTTTTGTTACCAGCGCGCCCATTGGCGAGGATGAGAACGGTATCATTGGTCGACGTATCTCCATCCACCGTGATGCGGTTTAAGGTTTTATCGACTGCGTTTCTAAAGATTGTTTTTAAGGTTTTGCGGTCAAATCGAAGATCGGTCACCACGTAGGCTAGCATCGTGGCCATGTTGGGGCAGAGCATGCCGGCGCCTTTGGCAAGGACGGCGATCGTATATTTTTTCCCACTGATAGTTCCCGTGGCGGTGGCATATTTTGGGTATTGGTCTGTAGTCATGATGCCGCGGACGGCATCCATGAAATAATTTTTCCCCATTTCATTTTTGGAACGTCGAATGCCCTTGATCAGGGTGGACATGGGAAGAGTGTCGCCGATTTTCCCGGTGGAACAGACGAGCACTTCATTGGGGTTTAATGCATATTCCTTCGCCGCCACTTTTTGGGTTTGGAGGGCGTCTTGCATTCCTTTCATTCCCGTGCAGGCATTGGCCACCCCGCTGTTGATGACGATGAGCCGGCCGATTCCCTTTTTAACGACATCGCGGCACACCGTGACGGGAGCGGCGAAAACTTTATTGGTGGTGAAGACGCCATCCACAAGGGTATTGGGCTCTTCCGAATAAATGAACGCGATGTCTTTTTTGCGGATGTCATCCTTGATGCCGCAATGGAAGCCGGCGAATTGAAAACCGGGGATGGTGTTTTTTTTTGGTTTCATGTTGGTTCCGGTATCACCCTCCCCCTCACCCCCTCCCCTTTCCGCGTACCGGAATCCCGCTACGCGGGACAAGGGAGGGGGGAATAATCCCCTCTCCCCTTGTGGAAGAGGGTTAGGGAGAGGGGTTCATCTCACGCCCCATGGCATTTCTTGTATTTTTTTCCGCTTCCACACGAGCATGGGTCATTTCTTCCCACTTTGGGGACGTCGCGCGTCACCGTTTGCACCTTTGCGGGCTGGCTCGGTTGGGCGGGTTTGAAACCCGCCCCTACGGGCCCCACGGGATTGGGTGCAGAAGCATGTTGCATTTGCATGGGGGCCATGGTTCTTCTTTGCGCGGGGATTTCTTCGCCCTGTTTTATCTGAACGCGCATGAGTTTTTCCAGGCTATCTTCTTCAAAACGCATCATCATGGCCTGAAAGGCGGCAAAACCCTCTTTTTTGTATTCCATGCGAGGGTCTTTTTGGCCATAACCGCGAAGCCCGATTCCTTCCCGCAAATGATCCATGCCCAAAAGATGATCTTTCCACAGGGTGTCAAGGCTTTGAAGGAAGATGAACTTTTCGACCTGTCTTAAAATGGAACTGCCGTACTCAGTTTCCTTTTGTTCGTAAATTTTGATGGCCTCATTATAAATTTTTTGTCCAATGGCATCGTTACTGGCCATTTTGTCTTCGCTTAATTCAAGTTTAAAACCAAATTGCTGCAACACTTTTTCCTGCAATCCTTTCAGGTTGAATTCCTGGCGCCCCTTGGGGTCAAATTCTTCCGAAATGGAGGTGGCGATGACATCAATGATATCAAGCACGGTATCTTTGAGATTTTCTCCCTGCAAAATGGATTTTCGTTTGGCATAAACCGTGGTGCGCTGTTGGTTCATCACATCATCATATTCAAGAACATTTTTGCGGATTTCAAAATTGTGGGCTTCCACTTTCTTTTGGGCCGTTTCGATGGCACGCGTGATCCATGGGTGTTCAATGGTTTCATCTTCTCCCATGCCAAGCTTGCCCATCACATTGGACAAACGGTCCGAACCAAAGATGCGCATAAGGTCGTCATCAAGGGCGATGTAAAAGCGGGTGGCCCCAGGGTCCCCCTGACGACCCGCACGACCGCGCAACTGGTTGTCAATGCGGCGCGACTCGTGGCGTTCCGTACCAATAATGTAAAGCCCGCCGGTCTGGATTACTTTGTCCCGTTCTTGTTTGCATTCCTGTGAAAATTTTTCGAGATTCTTGAGGTATTCTTCTTCGGGGCCGTCTTTACCCACGGCATCGCGGGCCAAAAATTCCGGGTTCCCTCCCAGCATGATGTCCGTACCACGACCGGCCATGTTGGTGGAAACCGTGACAGCCTCAAAACGTCCGGCCTGAGCTACAATTTCAGCTTCGCGTTCATGGTGTTTGGCATTCAAGACATTGTGGGGGACCCCACGGCGTTTGAGCATGTCGGATAAAATTTCAGATTTTTCGATGGCAATGGTTCCCACCAAAATGGGGCGGCCTTTATCGTGCAGCGTTTTTATTTCTTCGACAACGGCCTTGAATTTGGCATTTTGGTTTTTATAGATGACATCATTGTAGTCTTCGCGAATATTGGAACGGTTTGTGGGAATAACCGTGACATCCAGATTGTAAATTTTTGAAAATTCCGCAGCTTCGGTGTCGGCTGTGCCCGTCATCCCGGAGAGTTTTTTATACATGCGGAAATAATTCTGGAACGTGATGGAGGCCAGTGTCTGGTTTTCGTTTTCAATGCGCACGCGTTCCTTGGCTTCAACGGCCTGATGCAAGCCGTCGGACCAACGTCTGCCCGGCATAAGGCGTCCGGTGAATTCATCCACAATGAGAACCTTGCCGTCTTTAACCACATATTCGACATCGCGTTTGTAAAGAGTGTGAGCCCGGAGCGCCTGGTTGACATGGTGAAGAATATCAATATGGCGCATGTCAAAGAGATTTTCGATGTTCAGCCTTTTTTCAACTTCAATGACGCCTTCCTCGGTAAGAACCACCGTGCGGCTTTTTTCATCAATTTGGTAATGCTTATTTGCTTCAAGCCCGGGAATGATGGCGTTGATGCGGACATATTTGTCGGTTGATTCTTCAGCGGGGCCCGAAATGATAAGCGGCGTGCGTGCTTCATCAATCAGGATGCTGTCCACTTCGTCGACAATGGCAAAATTCAATTCGCGTTGAACCATCGACTCAACATTAAACTTCATGTTGTCGCGCAAAAAATCAAAACCAAACTCGTTGTTGGTGCCGTAAGTAATGTCATTTTGGTAAGCGGCCTGGCGTTGTTCGTCATTTAACCCATGGACAATTACCCCCACGGACAGCCCCAAAAATTTATAAATCCGCCCCATCCATTCAGAATCACGCCGGGCCAAATAGTCGTTGACGGTAATGACATGTACCCCCTTACCTTCGAGGGCATTTAAATAAACGGGAAGGGTGGCCACCAGTGTTTTACCTTCACCGGTGCGCATTTCAGCAATGCGTCCCTTGTGCAACATGACGCCGCCAATTAATTGCACATCAAAATGGCGCATATTCAGGGTGCGCTTGCCCGCTTCGCGAACAACGGCAAAGGCTTCGGGTAAAATATCGTCGAGGGTATGCCCTTGTTCGAGTTTTTGTTTGAACTGGGTTGTTTTATCACGCAAGGCTTCATCGGATAAGTTTGAAATGGCAGGTTCGAGGGAATTGATTTCAGCCACTAGTGGCTTGAGAGCCTTGATTTCGCGGTCGTTTTTGGTTCCAAAAATTTTACGGGCCAAGGCAAACATACAAGGAGGTCTTTATAGTGGTAAATAGTTTAAGTGCAAAGAAAAATGTTTTGCTTGTTTTTGTGCTATTATTTTTAATCTTATAAGATTAATTTATGATTTATAATATAATCTTATAAGATTATATTTATATTGACAAATTAATCTTATAAGATTAAAAATTAGGCATGAGATCTTCACGTCTTCTTTTTCAGCAAATGGAAAGCAAATTTCAGGAACTTCGGTCTGTTTTGCTTGATTCTCCACGGGATGGATGGATTCGCACCCTGCGTAAGAGCTTAGGGATGAGTCTTACTCAATTGGCCAAGAGGTTGGAAGTGAGTGTGAATGTGGCAAGAATGATGGAAGTGTCTGAAAAGAATAGGACCATCACCTTATCCACCCTGGATCGTGCGGCCAAGGTTCTTGGGTGTCGTGCTTTTATTGTCCTGGTACCGGAGCGTTCCTTGGAAAAAGTTTTACAGGAAAAGGCGCGACAAGTGGCGACACGCCTTGTCCTTAAAAATTTACAGCAGATGAATTTGGAAGCTCAAGGCACGTCTAAGCAATTTCAAGAAGAACAAATCCAAGAGCTCACCCACGAATTGATGAGGCACCCTGATAAACGCCTTTGGGAGGAAATGTGATTTTTGATGACAACCAAACCCTTTCAGGACAAACGCCCCTTGATGCCGATGAGTTGAAAGATCTTATCCCGGGACATATTCAACTCATCTCAGAACTCAACCAATTTGAGTCCCAGAATATTTTAGAAGCGCAGAAAAAATATCTTCAAGGTCGGCGTCTCCACTTTCCCTTGGGGAATCCTGAATTCCTGAAACGCATTCACAAGGATATGTTTGATCACACGTGGCGGTGGGCCGGGCAATACCGCAAATCCGACAAGAATCTCGGTGTGGATTGGTGGAAGATCCCAGAAGAAGTAAAAAAACTTTGCGACAATTTTTCTTATTGGAAAGAAAACGGCACTTATCCACCCATCGAAATGGCCGTGAGGTTGCATCATCGTTTGGTTTTCATCCATCCCTTCCCCAATGGGAACGGGCGCCACGCAAGGTTGGTGGCGGATATTTTTGTGCGGGAAGTCGGTGAAAAAACGCTTACCTGGGGTTCGGGGAATCTTTTTAAAAAAACGCCTGATCGAAAACTTTATATTGCCGCGCTTCAAAAAGCGGATAGCGGAGATTTTAAAAGCTTGATCCGGTTTGCGCAGTCGTAAAAATATTTGTTTCTAACTTTATATCATCAGCAGCATTGATCGCCGATACAATGGCAAACGAGGCTGCGCCCGTCGCCACTATATCTTTCACATTAGTTCGATTAATTCCCCCAATGGCCACAACGGGAACACGACTGAGGTCCACCACTTTCTTTAAGATCCCAACTCCCAAAACAGGGTGTCCTGCAGGTTTTGTTTGTGTGGGAAAAATGCCGCCCAACCCGATGTAGTTTACATCTTCATTCTGGGCAGCTCTTGCTTGGTCAAGCGAGTGGGTTGAAAGGCCAATGATTTTATTTGGCCCGACAATTTTTCTTGCTTGAGAAACAGGAATATCCTCCTGCCCCACATGAACTCCATCGGCATCTACATCGGCGCAGATTTGGGGGTTATCATTGACGATGAAGGTGAAGCCATGTTCTTTTTTAAGTGCCATGATTTCTTTGGCGATGCGGGTAATCTCTGAAATGGATTTGTTTTTGATCCGAAGTTGGATGATTTTGGCGCCGCCCTTCAAAAGTTGACGGGCGAGTTCTGCGTGCGTGAGATGCGGGCAATAGGTCGTGTCTGCGAAGGTGTAAAGGCCTTGGATTTTATTTTTTCCTTCGGTCAATTTTCAACTCCTTGATCTTTTTCCGGAGCGTATTCCGATTAATCCCCAAGATCTTCGCGGCTTGTATTTGGTTTTCCTTTGCTTTGGCCAAGGCTTGGCGGATGAGCGGACGTTCCATCAGAGGCAGGAAGCGGTCGTAGAGGGCGTTGGGTTTTTCGCCCACCATTTTTTGCAAAGATTCTGAAATCAAGGTCTCGAGCTGATCCGGGGCGATTTCTTTGAAGGAAGTGATCGGGCTTCCCTGATCCAGCGCTTTCAAGTGGATGGCTTCGAGCGTGCCCGCAGTAGTCAATACGGTTACGCGTTTGAGGAAGTTTTCCAGCTCACGCACATTGCCGGGCCAATTGCGGTTGACTAAAATTTCGAGAGCCGATGTGGAAAGTTTTTTGGGTGCGCCTCCAAAATGTTCAGCATTCTGGTTCATGAAATGTTCGACTAAAAGAGGAATGTCATTTTTCCTTTCGCGCAAGGGGGGCAATTCGATGGGGACGACATTCAAACGGAAGAAGAGATCTTCCCGAAATTCTTTGTTCTTCACCTTTGCCGCCAAATCTTGATTGCTTGCTGCAATCACACGAACATCCAGGGAAATGGTTTTGGCCTCCCCCAGGCGCTGCACTTCTTTTTCCTGGAGAACGCGCAGCAGCTTGGATTGCAGCCCAAAGGGCATGTCGCCAATTTCGTCAAGGAACAAAGTGCCACCATTGGCTTGCTCAAAAAATCCCGTTTTATCTGAAGTGGCATCGGTATAAGCGCCTTTCTTGGCGCCGAAGAGTTCGCTTTCAAGCAAATTTGCGGGGATGGCCGAGCAGTTCACGGCCACAAAGGGTTTGGCCGCGCGGTTACCGCTGTGGTGGATGGCTTGGGCGACGAGTTCTTTTCCCGTTCCGCTTTCTCCCTGAATGAGGACGGTCACATCCTGATTGGCGACGCGGCCGATCATCTTGTGGATGTCGCGGATGCTTTTGGATTTGCCGATCAAGGTTCCGGGAGTTGGCTTGCCTTGGCGTTTTAAAATTTCCACCGTGGATTTAAGCTCACGCGTTTCCAACGCACGATCCACAAGGAGAAAGACTTCCTCGATGTCAAAAGGCTTGGTGATGTAGTCGAAGGCGCCGCGCTTCATGGCTTCAATCGCGTTTTCCATCGTGTCTTGTGCGGTCATGATGAAGATGGCAGGTTGGGAGGGGAAATCCCCCTTGGCATTTAAAATTTCCAACCCCGTTTTCCCGGGCATGCGAATGTCGATGATGGCCACGTCGATGGGCTGGCTTTTGAGAAAGCCCAAAGCTTGCACGCCTTCTTCGGCTTTGATCACGTCAAAGCCTTTGCCCTTCAAAGCTTTTGAAAGAATGGTGCGAATACTTAATTCATCGTCGGCGATAAGGATGGTTGGCATAAGTTTGATCATTTCGACTCCGCTCAATGACCGCTCAAGAGGTCCCTAAAGTGGAGTGGTTCCCGAGCGAAGTCGAGGGATCGAAGGGACTGTTTGGTTACACCGGCAAATACACCGAAAAGATACTTCCGCTTCCCGGTACGCTTGTTACCTGAATATCTCCCCCATGTTTTTCAATAAGCTGATGGCACAGGGTAAGCCCCAAGCCCGTTCCTTCGGGTTTGGTGGTAAAAAAAGGCAAAAAAATCTGCTGAACCTGTTCGAGGCTAAGTCCCACCCCCGTATCTTCAATAGTCACCCCAATGACTTGCCGGGTTTTATTTTTTTGTTTCAGCCTGAAATCGGTCACAAAACGTGTTTGCACTTTAACAAATCCTTTTTTGGCAAGTGACTGCCAGGCATTTTGAATCAGGTTGAGAAAAACCTGGGACAAGGCTTCAGGGTCTGCCTTAATGGCCGGCAGGCTTGGGTCAAAATTTTCATGCCATTTTACAAAGGAGGGGGCCGCCTCTTTTTGGAGGACCAGAATCTGATGCAAAATCTGGTTGATGTTGCATTTCTTTTTTAACAGTTTGCGAGGCTTGGTCAAGTTCATCAAATCGGAAATGAGGCGATTGACACGAATGGTTTCCTTTAAAATGATTTCGGCATATTCACGGGAATCCCTGTTTTTAAGTGTTTTGGAGAGCATCTGACTGGCGGCTTTAATACCGGCTAACGGGTTTTTGATTTCGTGTGCCAGGCCTGAGGCAATGGTGGTGAGGGTGTTTATTTGGTCGATGCGCTTTTTGTGTTCTTCAAATTTCTCACCTAAGGTTCTATCATAAAAAATAAGACAGGTGAGTTCGATCTTGTCGTCTGTGGCGAAAAAAATTTCGACATCCATGGGATGGATGCGTTTGAAGGGGCCTTTAATGTCGATGTCTCTTAGGTTAAAGGACCCATGAGTCTGGAAAACCTTGTCGATGTTTTGGGCAAGAAGGGGATTGTCTTGAAGAAAGGCATGAAATGTTTTTGGAGCCTCCATGCTTGTGGTGTTACTCAGTTCCAAAAAAGGGACATTGCCTGTAACCCACGCATGGGGGTTGGTCACAAACACGGTCGGATGGCGAAAATGCTTTAAAAATTGCTCCAAAGTAAGGTTCATAGGGGTGCCTATTTTTTAGGCAATAGCAGGAGGGGCAAAAAGAGGCAACAGGATTATAAAGGGGACAAGAATTCTTGTATTTTTAAGCACATGGTTCGACGGAAAGTTTCAGCCAGAGGCTGATCCGTCCTTTGGCGGACACCATGTCCGGGTAAGGGCAATTCATGAATTGCCCTTACCAAATAAATTGCTACATGAAGAAAGCATCAATTTCCTTTTTTAACAGTTCCCATTCACTTATGGTGATGATTTTATTTCTGAATTGGGATCCATTGCGGAGCCCTTTGGTATAAGCGCACAAGTGTTTACGCATGTTTTTGATGCCGTTTTTTACGCCAAAAAATTCGAAGAACGATTCATATTGGTCGTAAATAATCTCTTTTATTTCTTCTATGGTGGGAAGGGATTCTTTTTGTTCCAGATAATTCCTGAAAAACCAGGGTTCGGTGATGGCTGCGCGGCCTATCATGACGCCATCGCAACCTGTTTTTTGGATCATCTCATCTACTTGTTCGAATCGGGTAATATCGCCATTGCCAATGACGGGAATTTTTACGTGTTCCTTTAATTCACCAATCAAATTCCAATCAGCCTGACCTTTGTATCCTTGAGTCTTGGTGCGGGCATGCATGGTGATGGCGTCTACGCCGCATTCTTCGGCTATTTTGGCGATCTCTAATGTTTCAGTGTGGCACTTGTCCCAACCCGCGCGGACTTTGATAGTGAAGGGAATGCGCAGGGCGGCTCTCATTTTACTTAAAACATCCCTGGCTTTGAGTGTGTCGCGTAGAAGGGCTGATCCTCCGCCGTCGTTGACGATTTTTTTGGCAGGGCACCCCATGTTCAAGTCGATGATGTCGGGGCCCATGTCCTGGGCTATTTTAGCGGCTTCGGCAAGGGTGTCGGCATCATTGCCAAAAATTTGGAACACAATGGGGCGTTCGCTTTCATCATAGGAAAGCAGATGGCGTGATTTTTTATCCCCCATGGTCAGTGCCTTGGCTGAAACCATTTGGGTGGCCACATAGCCCGCCCCAAAGCGTTTGAGCACACGACGAAAGGCCTTGTGTGTGATGCCGCACATGGGGGCCATCAGAAGCCTATGGGGAATGGTGATATTGCCGATTTTAAACATAGAGCGGGAGAGGGGGCTAACATTCCTAGGAAAAGATGGCAAGGGTGGGTCGTAGGGGCGATTCATGAATCGCCCTTACAATCTACCCCTTTTTACTCATTTCTTCGGCTGTAATATTTTGGGCCGCGGCAATTTTTTGGAGGCTAGAAATGACGGCTTGAATAAGCTGGGGGGCATTTTGGGTGCATTTTTCCAGATTTTGCTGAATGTCGAGTTCCACCTTTTGCAGAGTGACGAGTTCATCCTGAAGGGTTTTGTATTGGCTGAGGCCTTCGTAGGCGATCATCATGTTTTTGGATCTATCACAGTAGGTCTTAAGCAGGTTTGCCATGCCGGTCATGGCTTCGGGCATGATTGTTTGGGCTGTAATCAAGGTTTGAAGTGTTGCCATGTTTTCAGCCGTGATTTCCTGGTGGCGTTTGACAATGAGTTTTTTTTGAATGACTTCCTCGTCCTTGGTGAGTTCCTGGGCATAACAAACAGAACCCATAAAGGCTATAAGAACGGCTATTGAAAAAATCTTGAAGGTTTTCATCAAATCTCCTTTGACCATTGTTTTGTAGGGACAATCCTAGGATTGTCCCTACGGGATTGGCCTTATTTTAATCAATTTTCACAGTCCCTTCCATCACTTTTTCTGGCTCATCGGAATGGTATTTATGGCACACAGCGCAGCTTTCACCGGCAGAACCGCCAGCTTTGTGACAGGGTTGGCAGGTTTTAATGTCGGGAATAAGAATATCTTCGGTTTTTTCGCTCTCCCGATTTTTTATATGGCAGGTGGTACAGGTCATGGCCCGATGGGGAGCATGATGAAACGTGCCCTTATCCAAAAATGAATCCTTCATTTCCACTTTGGGGATGGTGGGAAGTTCCCCTTCTGTCCATTTAAAACTGTGGCACAGCTGGCATTTTTTTCCAAAAAGATGGGCCAGGGCCTTATCCACTTTTTGGGTATAGCCTTCTACAGGGGATGCATCGGCAACGGCTCTGGCCTTGGGGCCTGCAAAATCACGGGTGGGAGTTTGTCCCATGTCCCCTGTTTTCATTTTTTCCTGATAAAAAGATTCAATGAAATTTTTGACCTCTTCCGGTTTTTTGTGGGGGGCCTGGGCATCCGGATAGAAGGCATCAAAAGTAAGGGCATGGCAGCTCATGCAGTGTTCTTTGTGATCGATGGGGGCATTGCGATAAACTCCTGCGGGATCTTTTTCCATATCGACTTTGTGGCAATCACTGCATTGCATGTCGATTTTTTTACCTTCAGGTCCTTCCAACCCCGGCTTCATGTGAATTTTATGG
Source organism: Deltaproteobacteria bacterium GWA2_45_12 (assembly GCA_001797365.1). NCBI lineage: Bacteria > Deltaproteobacteria > Deltaproteobacteria bacterium GWA2_45_12. Next base: position 36,003 of record MGPH01000024.1, on the reverse strand, counting down.
TTTAATTTGATGTCAGTGGAGTCGTTGGTGTTTTTTGAAAGATAGTCCCAGTCCGGATGATCCTTGGTGAAGGAAGTAATATGAGGATTGGCTTTTGGTTCTTTGCCGTTTTCAAGTTTTAAATTGCTATGACATGAGATGCAGCCGGCATTGGAGAGAGGGAGGATTATTTCCCGGGTGTGTTCTGTATGGCAGGAGGCACACCGTGGGGGAGTTGTTTGGTTTTTATTGTGGATTCTTTCGTTGTGGCAGGAAAGACAGGATGTGTCGGGAACAGCGCTAAAATTATTTGTGTGGCAAAGGGAACATTCGTGTTCGAACAAACGGTGGGCGGGAGAAACAGGCCCCGGGCTTACCGACTTTTGGCCACAAAAAAAGAAATCAATCCCAAGCCATGCCACAACAACCAGGCAAAGAATGCCTATAAGGATGTTGCGCCAATACAAAAGGGGCCCCACTTTGTTTAAGTAATCCATTTGAATGCGCGCGGCCAAGGCTTTGGTTGTTCGTTTTGTTTCCATGAAAAATCAATACCACAGGGCCATAATGGCATGGGCCACTGCCAGCAAAAGCAAAGCCATTGAAAGGGGCACGTGAACTAAGAGCCACCCATGCAACCACAAATGCATTCTTCTTTGGCTTTCAAACTGTCTTTTTTCCTCAACAAGTTCTGCCAACCGGGTCAGGCACACATGATAATCGGCCGGTACCCTTAATTTGACCTGGGCAAAAAAACTTTCCACTTTACCCGATGTTCCAAATAATTTTTTGTCATCAGTATCATTCAAAAAAGGACGCAATTCTTTCAAATAGAGGGTTTTGATGACTTCGGTATGCTCGTTGGGGATGCCCTCTTTAAGTTTGGTCATTTTAATTCCTTCGGGGGGAACGATTTCAATCCCCAAAGGGCCGACAATCCCTGTGATCAAAGTGTCGGCTTCAAACCGTAATTGGCTGGAAACATAATCAATCTGGTCAAAAATGGTTTCCATGGGAAGGGTGTTGGTCATGGTGCGGGGTAAAAATTGTTGAAGGACCAAACCCAAAATTCCTGTAAGGGTGACGGTTGCAAGCAACACCCACAAGATAGTTGTCATAAGCCCACCGGTACGAAACCCGCTGTGCAAGAAGACAAAAACAACCAGAAGAAGTGAAAGCCAGATATGGCCCTTCATCCAAGTGCTTCCACGGCCAACACGAAGGACGGGACGTTTTTTTCGTTCACCTAAAAGAGCGGCAAATAGCATCAGTGCCATGGCACTCCCACCAAAAATAAGCCCGGGAATGGTACCGCCGTAAGTGCCGCGCGAGGATGGAAACAGCAGGTACACCACGATGGCAAACGCAGCAACAAAGGTAATGCCAACAAACCAATTTTTATGTGCGCGATCGATGAGCATTTAATTCTGACAGGTCCGACAAATCGGACGCGTCAGACACGTCTGACCCGTCCGATCTGACTATTTAAGAAACGAGGCTTCAGCCCCACCCAGTTTAAAAAACTTCTGTGGGTTTACCCGATGGGCGGCATCATGCGGGCAAATATAAACGCATGAGGGTTCGCCCAAATCGGTGCATAAATCACATGTGGTGGCTTTTTTCTTGGCCACCATTTTTACCTGCCCCGCGTTTTGGGTGTCGGCTTCTTTCACGTCAAAACTGTGCATGTTGATATTGCCATAGGGGCAACTGCGGGCGCACAAACCGCAACCGATACACCAGTCTTCAATGGTGATCTCCAGGCTTTCTTTGCGGCGGATCGATCCAACAGGGCAGCCGGGCATGCATAAAGGGTCGGCGCATTGCCGGCATGAAGTGGCGACCAAAAAATTTTCGTATCGAAGCCCTTCACGAATAAGGCGAGTGACACCATCGTGGGTTGCGGCACAGGCCTGGCTGCAGGCATCGCAGCGTGTGCATTTTTCAAGGTCGAGCACCAACAAATTTTGGGCCTGAAACAAACCTTGGGTTAAAAAATCATCCAGGGGTTGGTCAGAAGGGGTGCTCATCAAATAGCGGTTCATTATTTCGCGGCTTTGGACGGTGGAACGAATTTGAGCGGCGACACTTGGATAACGCACCAGCATTTGTTTGAAGTCATCCAGTTTTACTTTCACCAATTCAACAGGATCCATGGCCGCACAGGTTGCATTGCGCATGACCGTGCCCCCTTCGGGGTGGGGGTTAACCAAATGAATAAGGGCCATTTCTCCAAAAAAGGAACCACGGGGGAGGTAACTTAAAACAAGATCTCCTCCGGGCATTTTTTTGCTCACTTTTACAAAGCCGCGACGGATGATGTAGAAGGCATCGGCGGTATCCCCTTCTTTAAAGATGACCTGACCCTCGTTTAAACTGATAAATTCAACGGATTGTTTCAGGTGATTTAAGAACGCTTCGTCCACTGATGAAAACAGGGGCATACTTTTAAGCTGCGAGGTAAGAGCGCGTTCACGATAGTCAGCGTCCAGTTTCTTTTTGAATTCAGGGTTGCGCTGCAAAACATTCAAAATATTGCGCAGCATCTCGAGCATTTCGCAGTCTTCAAGGGCCACCACGGTGGCGGATCGCGGGTATAAACTTAAGCAGGTCATTTCACCAAACAGATCCCCTTCGTTTAGTTGGGCAATGGGGTTGTTGTAGGCCAGGTTTACGGGGGCATCGATGGAAATAAATTTAGGCGAAGCCATTTCCTTTTCCGTTTGATCCCTTGTTTTAAGGAAACTGGTCATGGTGGAAACGAGATTTTTAAATCCCAGTTTGGAAGCCAGTCTGGATTTTGTGGCTACTTGGGAGAAAGGGGTGTTGATGAAGACCTTCACCTTGCCTTTTAAGATGTAGAAGGCTGTTGAGCCATGTTCCCCTTCGCGGAAAATGACATCCCCTTTTTTGAATTTGCGTAAAGCAACGGCCCCCAGATTTTTTTCGAGCTGGGGTTTGGCCCCTTCGGTGAAAATGGGGATTTTTAAAAGCTCTTCGACAGAAAGCGCCGTGCCTTCAAGTTTGGATTCAATTTCGGCCATGAATTTTATGGAAACTATCAAAAGATGAATTGGAAGGAAAGTGAAAGCTAAATTCTAGCCATTTTTATGAAACTATGGTTAATTCCAAAAAAATGAAACCCATTTGTATTCCTGTTTTTTTTCTGTCTTTTCTTTTTTCCTTTTCGGGGTTGGCCGCTGACAATGCCAAAGTAATGGGGGCGGGCAGTTGTTCGGCCTCTTCCTGCCACGGAGGGACGGGGGAAGAAGATGGGCAGTTTACCCGTTGGTCCATTCAGGACAAGCATTCAAAAGCCTACGATGTTCTTTTTTCCAAAAAATCGGTGAAGATGGCCAAAATTTTGGGGCTTAAAGCCCCTCACGAAGATGAGTTTTGCCTAAAATGTCATGCTACGTTGGTGTCTGGTGATGAACGCGGGCCCAAATTTGATTGGCATGATGGCGTGGGTTGTGAGTCTTGCCACGGAGCGGCCCAAAAATGGTTGGAGCCCCATACGCGCGAAGGGCAGACTCATGCACAGAATGTGGCTTTGGGGTTGGTGGACAACAATAAGCTTTCAACCCGTGCCGAAACTTGCATTGCCTGTCACACCGGGCTTTCGCATCGGGAATATGGAGCCGGGCATCCGGAACTTACCTTTGAATTGGATACTTTTAGTGCCCTCATGCCCCGGCATTGGAAATCCACCCAGCGCTGGGAAGGCGCCCAAAGCTGGTTTTTGGGGCAGGCGGCTCTTTTGGAAAAAGGATTGGTTCATGTGGCAGAAAAAACAAAAAAAGAGGGGCGCGTTGATGAGGCGGATATGACCTGTGTTACTTGCCATCACAACCTGTTTGACGTCGATTATGATTTACCTGAAACCAGCCATGGGTTGCCTGCATGGCAGTCCGGTCATGCCGATGTCATTTTACCCTTCCTTGAAGTAGTGATGCCCCAGCCCACCGATAAACTTAAAGAGAGCTTGGATAAATTGAAGGCCTTGTTTGAAGCGCAAAAAGGGGATGCCGAAAAAATTTCCTCCCAAGCAAGCCATGCCCTGGCCATTTTGAAAAACATGCAGGTCCATTTTACGGACATTGCCTGGAATGCCAGTCTTGTTCAAAGGGGGATGACCCAAGTGGTGGCCAGACGTTTAGATGACCCCAACCTTCGTTTTCGTACAGCCGAGCAAACGACCATGGCCCTGGACGCTTTAAGCCTTTCGATGTCTGAAATCACGAAAAAGGCCCCCATTTTAAAAGCTGAAATCAAAAAAATGTATGAAGTGTTGAATGTGACTGACCCCGCGCGCTTTGCCCGAACGCCCTACAATCAGGTTTTGTCCTCTGTGGCCGCCAAACTAAAAGCCCAACCCCTACCGCAAGCCGACCCTGTTGATGCCACAGAACCCCAAGAGATTTCTGAAAAAACACAAAGTAAACCAGCTTTTTTTGACAGGATACGGCAGTGGTTTAAAAAATAATTTTTTTATTTATCTGTTATGAATGCTTTTTGGAGGATGGATTCCATCCGATGAATAGATTCTCACGGGCATAAGTCCGTGGGAATCTATTCAAGCGCCACAGGCGCGTTGAGGGGGAGGTTCCATCCCGCGGCGCGGGATGGAGGGGGCGACGCGAGCCCCTATGATTGTTAAGCCGCCCCATATTTCTTCACATCATGTTCTTTCCATTGATCTAAGCTAAGCGCGCCGGGCATGGCATCTTGCTTGGCGCCAATGGTGGGGAATTTGCCACACTCATCTGCATTGATTTGGATGTAGTTTTGATAACGCACAGGGACGCTGTCTCCTTTATAGATGGCCTCTACAGGGCAAGCAGGCAAGCAATTGTCGCAGTCAATGCAAGTAACGGGATTAATATAGAGCATTGTAGGGCCCTGGTGAAAAGCATCCACCGGGCAGACGGCAGCGCATTCGGTGTATTTGCAATTGGTACAATGTTCGGTAACGACGTAGGCCATAAAAATACCCTCCCTAAAAAAATTTTTCACAACGGTAACATCCCAAAACATAAGAGACAATATTTTTTTGGATAATGTTTTTCGTAGGGGCGGGTCTGTGACCCGCCCGATATTCTAGACCTGCCCCTACCGTCCGAAAATTGGATAGATGGAAAAATGAAATTGAACGATGCGGGTATTATCGTACAAAAAACATGGCAAAATTTACCCATACATTATTCCCATATTGAATTAGATGCGTTTGTCATCATGCCCAACCATGTTCATGGAATAATTTCAATAAATGTAGGGGCGGGTTTACAACCCGCCCTGATAAATGGGACAAATATGCGGGCGGGTCATGATATTTGGGTCCGGGCAGGTCATGATAGGGTCCGGGCAGGTCACAGACCTGCCCCTACAGGGGGTTATCCGTTGTCTGGGATTGTTCGTGCATTTAAAACATTTTCGGCGATGAATATTAATAAATTTAGGGGCACACGTTATGTTTCTGTCTGGCAACGAAATTACTACGAACACATCATCCGCAACGAATATAATTTGAATCGAATTCGGGAATACATTGAGAACAATCCTTTGAAATGGGAATTTGATCAGGAAAATCCGAAAAATTTCTTCTAATCCCCCACCGTATAAATCTTTCCATCTTTTTTCTTATACAATCTCTTCATCTCCTCTAACGTCAAGGGGCGGGAGCCTAGTCTGCCGAAGACGCTTACCTGGTTTCCACTTTCGTCCACGGCGCGATCACGATCCATTCCCTTAGAAAGGCTCAAGGCGGGTTTGGGGGTTTTGAAGGTGGCAATCAGTTTGGGTTTGGGGATGGGTGAAAATCCATAATAACCATATTGCTCGGGGGATGTTAGCTGGATGACATGCAAACCGTTGATGCCGTCGGCTACATAGGCAAAGAAGCTGGCATTGGTGGCCGCCACGCGCACACCATGGGCATCACTGATTTTTCCACCGGCATTAAACACTTGGTGTATTTTGGGTTTGGTGGGGTTGGTCACATCAATAAGGGCAAGCCCTTGGGGCCCGATGGCTGCATAGGCAAAGGTGCGAGCCACGTAGAGGTCATTTATATTTTCCAAGCCAACAAAAGCTCCCGATACTAAAAATGGTTTTTCGGGATGGGTGATGTCTACCACTTTGAGACCTTCGGTATCTCCCACAAAAGCATAGCGAAATTGAATGGCCACCAAATGGGGAGAGATGAGTCCTTTTTCAAGGGTGGCGATTACCAGAGGGTTGAGGGGATCTTTGGCGTCCACCATCACAAGCCCCTTGGGAGTGGTGATGTAAAGGATGTTCCCGGCCACGGTTAAGTAGTTGGCCCCATCAAGAATATGGTTGGGGTTCAAGACCAAATCTTTTTTAAGAAAATTGTTGCGGGGTTCGCCATCAACCAAGGTGTCCACATTCACCACGATCAATCCTTCTTCGGCATCCGAGATAAAAGCATAATGATAGATGGCGGCCATGGGACCTTGTTCCTTATTTTCAGGAATCACCTTGCGTGTGGGATCCACAGGCATGTTTGTGGGAAGGGCCACACAAGTTGCGTTTTTGGTGTTTACATAGGTTCTTTGCCCCAGGGGCGAAACGGGAGCCGTGACGGTTTTTTCTGAAAATCCCTTGTTGTCAACATTAGCAACATCATAGACACGCAAGCCCTCATGCCCACCGGCGGTATAGAGATATTCACCACGCAGCTGCAGGCATTTAATTTCACCCCCGTGATGATGGTAACCCTTGGTGAGCTTTTGTTTGTTAAGCTGGTGTTTTTTGTAGTTGTCCGGATAAGCGTTTTGATGAAGATAACTTCCAATTACAGCCTGGGGTTCGTCGGTTTCAGTCACTTTAACGGCATCAAATCCATCTTCTTTCCCCACATAGGCATAGCGCCCAAGGAAGTTGACTGTATTGGTTCCCAATAAAAGTGTTTGGGCCATCCATGCGTTGTTGTCGTTTTTCTTGGACAAGTGACAACCGGTGCAATCCTGGGTTTCGGTTTTTCGCACGGTATGGGGGAAATGAGGGTTAAAAGCCTGGGAGGAAAACCCCGGTGTTGAAATGGGGGCTTGTTCAAAATAAATTTGTTCACGATTGGCATTCATCGAACTGATAAGAAGCGCGCTGGAAGAACGGGCGGGGGCATATTTTCCTCCTTTTGAGGGGCCCCATTTGGCCAGCATAAAGGTTTCATCGCGCAGTATCTGCGGGTTGTAGGAAGTCCAATTGCGGGTTTCTTCTCCTTCATAATGCTTCATCTCGCGTTTTTCGTTGGCTTGCTGGGGCAGGTGGCAACCAAAGCAGTTGGTGATCCACGATGTGTGGCAGGTATAGCACATCATTTTTTCTTCACCATGGGCCAAACCCCCATGGGAACTTTCAACCATTTTAGCCTTGGCGGCCTTGGCATTGTATTGGCTGGACCCGGGGTTGATCGTATCGACCACCTGGGGGACATGCCATTCTTTTTCGGGGTCCAGGGAAGACCGTTGATAAACTTGGTCATCCTTCCAGACAAACCGTTTTTTGCCAAAGGGAGTGACTGAGTTGAGTAATGAATCTCCCAAGCCCGCAGGCCCTGTTTTTGAAAGCTGGGCGCGTTCCTTAAACCCGCCGTGGCAATCCTGGCATCCAATGGAAACCGCATCGGCATAGGCTCCATAAAGTTTGCCATCGCCATGGGCGTCTTGGCTAAAATGACAATCCATGCAGTGCATGCCTTTTTCCAGATGAATATCGGCCAAATGAACTGCTTTTTTGAATTTGTCGGGATCGCTGGCGGCAATTTTGTTTCCATCTTTATCCAAAAAATTTCCATGCAGGTCTTTTTTAAACACCGCCCTGAAATTCCAGCCATGTCCGTGATAATCAGCAAACTGAGTAGTTTTCATTTTTTTGTTGTTTTCCCATACGCGGGTCAAAAATTCATTGTCATGCCACAGGCCTTTGGTTACAGCCCCTTCCGGGTTTGCTTCCAAAGCCTCGGCACGTTCGGATTCGGAAAGTTTCTGATTGTGGGGCGGATAAAAATGGGGCGCATCCGATTCATAATCCCACATTTGATACCCGTAGTAGGTGTTTTCAAACGCATTGGGCTGATGCATGTGGCACACCATGCACTGGCTTGACGGGATGCTTGAAGTGAGTTGGTGTTTGATGGGATGACCTGATTCATCTTTTGGGATGGTTGGGTCCTTGGAAAAAGAAAATCCCCGATTGCCATACTGGGAATAAGTACCGGAATGATCGGGATCGCGATCATTGCCATAAACAACATGACAGGACGTACACCCGCTGGAACGATAGTCCCCTGCGTGGTCATTTGTGCCCATAAGCGATAAATGAGGGTCATTTAAACGCGTTTTATGAATGTTAAGAACAGGAGAGCTGATTAATAATTGGGTTCCCAGGCCACGGTCGGAAAGTTTCATGTCGGGTTTGCCGCCTTCATCGAGTTGTAAAAGATTGGTGTTTCCGATTTCGCTGGGATTGATGCGGTTGATTTTTCCACCGCGCTCAAAGGTGCGTATCATGACATCAGCGGGCTGCATGATGTTCCAGCGAGGCAGGGGGACGATGCCGGCTAACACCCCGCGAGATAATTCCTTTAAGCTGGGAGGGGGATGGCTGGTTAATTTGCGTGGCTGGCCATTTTGGTCATAGCTTTCGCCCAAAAAATAATTTTTGGCAGATACGACCCCATTGTTATACGCCCCACCTCCCCATAAAGTGGCTGAAGTTGTCATGATGCTTACAGGGGAGTTTTGAGAGGCTTCGGTGTGGCACTGTCCACAAGTTTGATCTAACACTCTAAAATCGCCCGGGTTCACAAAACGGATCCATTCCTTACTTTCATGAAGAGTGAGTGTGTAAGGACGAATGGGATTAGCCGAAGTTTTCCATTTTTCCGGGAATTTGGGTTTGGGGTGGGCCTTGGCTTTAAGATTTTTATATTCCGCAGAGCCTACTTTTATTTCCGGTTTTCTTGAAATGTCGTTGTTTCCTCCATGACAATCAATGCAGCCCAACCGCACATTGGGGGAGGCGTGCATGTCTTCAACGCCCCGGTGACAAGAAAGG
>MGPH01000024.1:26634-26894 GCA_001797365.1 Deltaproteobacteria bacterium GWA2_45_12 | reverse complement strand
CCTAATAAGTGAGAACCAAATTACTAAACACCTGATACAAGTCCTGGCTTGTCAAAATATCCCGAAATCCGGCGCCGGGCAAAAAGTAGGCGCCGTTTAAATTCAAAATGACATTGTTGTTTAAAAACGGGCGGTACTGAAGCCCCAAACTCATGTCCCAGCCGATCTCGTTGCGGATATTGGCCTGGTTCAAAAAAAGTTCCAAGGGAGCGGTTTCAAGAAAGTAGAGGTAATTGGCGTTCACAAGCGCTTTAAGTTGG
>MGPH01000024.1:0-26612 GCA_001797365.1 Deltaproteobacteria bacterium GWA2_45_12 | reverse complement strand
CTACATTGGCCAAGAAAAGCCCGGGATTGACAAAATTGGATTGACCCTCGGTTTTTGAGGAACGGAGATTGGTCAAAAACGAGTTTCGCTGCGTGAGGTTGATGCCGTTTAAACGAATGTTTTGCCGATGAAAGAAACTGTTCTCACCCCCGGCAAATTTGGGGAAATCAACCACGGCATCAAAACCCTTTCCGGTATCATCGCGCGGTTCGTCATCCCCGGTGGCAAAAAAGAAGGAAGTTTTCAGCCGATACCAGTCGCGGTCGTAGGAAAGTTCAAGGGCCGCCATCTGGGCGAAGATGTCGAGGTCACGGCTGGCAATGGGGTTGTTTTGATCGCGGCCGGTGACAAAATAAAAAGCGTGGGCGACATTAAAACGACCGATGTGGCCATCGGATGTCCAACCAAAATAGACCGCATCCAGGTCATGTTTTTTTGCGGCGCCTACGGGGTCCGGGCGGGTAAGCACACCGTTTTGATCAAAATGCTTTGTGGCCTGGTCATGGTTCCAGACAATGCTGAACTGGTTGGTCCATCCCGGTAAGTCGAAAAAATCCTGTTTGAACAAATTGACGACCAACACTTCCTGCCGACGGCGGTCGAGCATGTTAAGTTCACTGTTTGTATTTTTTTCAAGCAAATCAAAAAAAGCGGCATTCCATTGGTATTTGTTGTTCCCAAAATTTCCGAAAAGACGTCCACCCAAATTGGTGTCGGTGAATACAAAACCGCGCAAATCGCTGGTAAAGGGCTGAATGCCCCCACGCAGCGAAATAAAATCAAAGCGGTCACTTACATTTCCCAGATGATATTCGGCCAGGGCTTCCTGAAGGGCAAAATCAAATTCGTTGCGTACGGTACCACGAGCGACATTGGCATTGATCACCCCGCGTTCGCGTGCTTGGAGGCGATTGATGTTAAAGACGGGTGTTACACGTACTTCCCACTTGCGTGGTTCAAAGGCCGTGTTTCCCTTGTAGAGTTCCAGGGTAAAACGAAAATTCTGGTTGATGGAAGTGAGATTCCCATTCCCAAAAAACGAAAATCGGCCGGCCCCTGCCGCACTGGCCGCACTGGGGATGGGAAGCTTTCTGTGTTCAAAAAGGGTTTCACTTTGGGCGGTGAAAATAAAAAAGACGTCCTGCCCGATGATTGGAGTGTCTCCTTTCAATTTATTTTGGTTGTAAGGGTCAATGGTTTTGCCCTTCACATTCAATTCATGGGGCGGGGGTTTGATGTCCCAGCGATTTTTTAAAACTTCCCCTTTAACGGGGGAAGGGTCTATCCGTTTAGGTGGAGGGGCGGGGACTCGTTGGTGCAACACAGCCGCGTTTAAGTTTAATGACCCCAAACCGACAAGCAGAACCAAAACGAAAAACCTTGTTTTTGATTGATGTTTAAACCCCATGAGTGATATTTACGTCGTATACACTTCATGAAAAAAATTTCAAAGAAACTCTTTTTGATCCTGATGGTTTTTTCCGGTTGTGAAGCCAACAAAGGCATTCCACCCGATTTAACCATTGACGCACCGGCCACCCAATTTACAGCAGTTCAAGTAGAAAGTGTGGTACAGGCGGCGGCCCTGGCAATTGACGGCACGGCTCAAACTATTGCCGGTGTTGATCGTGCCGGCAATCCTTTGGCTGTTTTTGCAAAGCCGGCAGCAACAGCCCAAGCTCAAGAGTTGGCCCTTTCAGTGGCGCGTACGGCGGCTTTTTTCTCAAATGACCAGGCTCCGCTTTCAAGCCGTACGGTTGGATACATCAGTCGTGATCATTTTCCTCCCGGCATTGCCAACACAGCTTCCGGGGCCCTTTTTGGAATTGAACATACCAATCGGGGATGTTCCCTGAATGCTGTTTTTCTTGCGGGACAGGATATAACGCCTGCTACCACTGTGGCTGGAGCGTCTCCCGGTGTGGGCGTTACGGTAACTCCCGGAGGAGTGCCTCTTTATATTGATGGGCGTGTGGTCGGTGGGGTGGGGGTGGCTGGGGTGAGTGAAGCGGCAGCCGAATTTGCCGCATTTTCGGGTCTGGCTCTTTTTCCGCCAACGGTTGCCGAACCGGGGGTTATTTTTATTGATGGGATTGAACTTCCCTTTGTGAAGCAAACCTCTCGCCCGGCTGGTTTTGCAGCCGGTGCTTTTGTGGGAGCTTATACCGTGGCTCCCATTGCAGGGAGTGAACCCCCCACGGGCGATTTGGTGGCTATCATTGACAGCCCCACGGCCGATGACCCGAAGCTTTTGGCTGCCGATGTTGAAACTATTTTAGATGCCGCAGAAGCGGCTTCCAACCGGACGCGGGCGGCTATTCGTCTTCCATTGGGGCAAAGGGCCAAGATGGCCATGGCTGTGACCGACCTGGAAGGCAATATTCTGGGTTTGAGACGCATGCGCGATTCCACCGTTTTTAGCCTTGATGTGGCCGTGGCCAAGGCCCGTAATGTCACTTATTTTAGTGGGGCAGGAGTGGATGTTGCTGATCAAATTCCTGGGTTGCCTGCCGGAACAGCTTATACCAATCGTACCATCGGGTTTTCGTCCCAACCTTTTTTCCCTTCAGGCATTAACGATACAGATCCGGGCCCCTTGCGCGAATTATTTGAATTTGATGAAGCCAATCCTTGCACTCAGGGGCGCGAGCCCGCCAATGCCAACCAAAACGGCATTGTGTTTTTTCCGGGAAGTTCTCCTTTATATAAAGAAGATGGGGCAGGTAACCGTGTCCTCGTCGGAGGCTTGGGGGTTTCCGGTGATGGGGTGGAGCAAGATGATTATGTGACGGCCCAAGCCATTGATGGCTACCAAGCGCCCAGTGACATTCGTGCCGATCAATATGTGTTCGGGGATGTCAGATTGCCGTATTTTAAATTTCCACGGAACCCTGAGGAGTAAGGACCCCGTAACGCGGGGTCCCTACCATCTTATGACCTGGCCCTTCTACGTTCTTAATTTTGGTTATCTGCTTATTTTTATCGGCCTTGCCGTGCGTGACATTCTTTGGTTGCGCTGTATTTTGCTTGTTGGGCACATTTGTCAGGTGATTTATGCTGTCCCCAAGGGGGCCTATCCCACCGCTTTTTGGAACAGTCTTTTTAGTGTGGTCAATACGGTTCAGATTATTGCAGTGATTCGTGAGCGCACCAAGGTGCCCATTCCCAAAACGTTTGAAGATATTTACGAAAATATTTTTTCAAATTTGAGTACGCGTGAGTTTCTTTATTTTTGGAGCTTGGGAGAAATTTCAACTCGCCCTGCAGGGTTGTTTTTAAAAGAAGGGGACCAACCCCACGAGGTTTTTTTGCTGCTTTCAGGCGAGGCCCATGTTCAAAAGGCAAATCACGAAGTGGCTTTGCTTGAACGTGGCCATTTCATGGCGGAAATGAGTTTTTTAACCGATGGAAGGGCGTCGGCCGATATTGTGATCAACCACGAAATCGGGGTGATCGGCTGGCCGCACGAAAAATTGAACAATCTTAAAAAACTCAACCCCGCTCTCTACGTAAAAATCCAGGGAATTTTGGGAAGGGATGTGGCCAATAAGGCCAAAAAACTGGGGTGAACAAGTTTTTGTTCGCCAATCATTTTCATGTCTTAATTCATGTTGCTTTTGTTTTAAGAGCCCGTTAAAATCCAAGTTTCATCCCAAAAAGAAATGAAGGAGTCTTGCATGAAAAAAGGGTTGTTTGTGCTTATGATGCTTTTGTCTTTTTCGGCCAGGGCGGCAGGGCCGGAAGGAAGGGCAGAAGTTGTTTTTTCCAAAGGGTTGCTTGAATACAACGACTGGCAGTATGCTCGGGCTGCGGTTCTTTTTTCCGAGGCAGCCAGTCTTAACCCACGTCATCATGGGGCCGCTTATTTTGCGGGACTTTCCCATTACAATCTCAAAAATTCTTCCCAGGCCATTGGTTTTTTCAAAAAGGCTGCAGATTTGGTGCCTCAAGATCCGTCTTCTCATTTATTTCTGGGGCTTTCTTTATGGAAGGAAGGAAAAAAAGAAGAGGCCCGTTTTCAGTTTGAAACGGTGTTGAAATTGAAAGCTTCTTCCTCCGAAAAGGAAATTGCCCGCGGTTATTTGGAAACAAACAAATCCTCGTTGAAAAAAGAATCGGCACAGCCTGAAACAACCCGACCTTTTTTTGCCTATGCCAGTTTAACCACCTTGTTTGATTCCAATGTCACCCTTGAACCCAATGATTTAAGCTTGTCTAGCCTGCCTTCGGATAAAGATGACTGGGTGTGGGGTGTCGGTGTTGGAACCGGATATCATTTTGTGAACCGTGAAAAATATGGGCTGATGGTGGATGTTTCCCACAACCATTCCATTCATGCCGAGCTTGAAGATTTTAATTATGGAGTGACTCATGTGGGGTTAACAGAGCGCTTTACCCATGGTTCTTTTTGGGCCACACTTCCCCTGGTCTATGAAGCTTCGATGCTTGGTTCGGAAGGATATTTGCAAAGTTTTCAGTGGAACCCCAATTTGGGTTTGAAGCATGGAACCCACTTTATAAGTTTGTTCCGTCCCAGGGCACGTCGGGATGTTTTTTTGCAAGACACTTCCACGCAGGATCAAGACCGCGATGCCTGGGCTGTCGAAGGGAGTTTTTCGGAATATTTTATTTTAAACAAAAAGCAGTCGGCCTACATCATGACGGGGTACACTTTTGGGGCTAACCTGGCCGATGGGGATGATTGGGATTACCTCTCCCATACTTTGCAAGCGGTTGCGGCTTTTCCCCTGTTTTGGGATTTGGGGATACAGGGGGCAGCCAGTTATCTTTTGGACAAAAACTTTTTCAACACGGATTCTATTTTGGGTGAAGAGCGTAGTGATGATGCGTTTACGCTTACCGGTTCCCTTTATCGCAGGGTGGGGGCGTGGCTTACGGTGACGGGTTTTTATTCGTATACGTCTAACAGTTCGAATATTGATTACTTTGAATACAAAAAACATGTGGGTGGGTTAAGTTTGGGGTTCAGATACTAAAATCAGGTATTAAGGGGTTTTTTATGAAAAAAATTATCATTTTTTCTATGGTTGCTTTTCTTTTATCCCCTGTCTGTCATGGGGCGACTTCTGTGGGGCAAGTTGTTTTTGTGAAGGGAGAGGCCCAGGTGATAAGGCAGGGAGCCCAAAAGCCTTTGGCTCTTAAGTTTAACGATGAAATCTTTGCCTTGGATACTTTGATCACCCAAAAAGGAGAGCTTAAGGTTCTTTTTACCGATGAAACACTCTTGTCCTTGGGGGCCCATTCAAAACTTTTAGTCACAGAATATGTCTACAAACCAAAACAGTCTTTTAGAAATTCCCTGTTTAATATTGTGCAAGGAACCGTGCGTGCCATTGTCAGCAAAACAAGTGGTCAGCTGCAAACAAGCAAGGTGACTTTTGAAACTCCCACGGCTGTAGCAGGTATTCGTGGGACTGATTTGGGAATTTATGTTTTTAAAGCGGGAACCCAGTTTGTCTGTTTTAATGGAGCCTTTGATGCCTTCAACAAGAAAACCCCCGATCAAAAAGTTTTGGTGACAACGGGTCATTACACCGAAGTACGTAGCGCCTCACCGATAACTCCAACGACGATTACACCCGAGGTACAGAAACATTTTGAGGTTCATTTTGAGGGCACTTCGGCGGGAGATGTTATGGGGCAACCCGGTGGAGAAGGGGTTAGTGACAAAAAGGAGCAAGAAGAAGCAAAAGCATTGCAAACACAACCGGGGGCGCAGGAATCAGGGCAGACATCGGGAGATTCTGACAAGCAGGATCAAACAGGGACGGGGGATAGCACAGGGGCCACGGCCACGGGTCAAGGTTTAGACTCCAATGAGCCAGCCCCAGGATTGCCGGGAGGTACTGAAAATAACACGCCAGGAGATGATGTGGGAGGACCTGCCGGTGGAGGCCAGGGTGTAAGCCCTCCCCAACTGCTTCCGGGTGGAGTGAGTCAACCTCCTTCCGATGCTGCTGGAGGAAGTTCAGGCCCAGTGCAGGCTCCTGCGGCAGGGCCGGTAGAAGCTCCTGTCGATATTCCCATTCATTTTCCGGATAATGGGGGTGGACAGCCGCAGCAACAACCACCGCCACCGGCAAGGCTTCCGGGAAATAATTTACCCAATGATAATCCAAATCCTAACGGGCCCTAACCCCAAGGTTAGCGGGTTGGGTTCATTTTTTATGAAAAGAAATATTTTCTTTGTTTTTTTGAGCAGTGTCCTTGTTTTGTCCTTACTCCATTGTTCTTTTTCGGGTGATGCAAACCAAAAATCGCAGATGGAAGGATCTGTCTCTGTTTCGGTGCCAGCGGCCCTGCAGGTGGGGGCTCTTCTGATTGTTCCCCAAAGTATTAAGGTAAGCGTGGCGGCCGCTGACATGAATAGCATCCTCACTTCTTTTGACCCTGCCGATTTCCCTGAAGATAATAATGGAGTGATTACTGTTTCGCTGGATGTCCCTGTGGGGGATAACAGGATTTTTGTCGTTGAAGTAGAAGGCCAGGACGAGGGACGTGGTTACAGGGGTACGGCCACAGCAAACGTGCCTGAGGGCGGGGCCTCTGTTCAAATTGACACTTCGTTTCTTAACTTTTTTAGGGATGATGCAGCCGATATTTTTCCGAATGGGGCCCAGGACTTGACGGATGTCGATTGGTCGGGAACCGAGAATGCCGGGAGTAAAACCTATGATATTTTTATTGCTTTTTCGAACGCGCAAAACCCCGAAGGGACACAGGTCCTGATGTTTTTTGACAAGGATGCCAATACCCAAACAGGAAGCGGCGATTTTTTGAATAACCCCCTTGATGGGCTTCAAGATCCTCTTGATTTCGGAGCTGAAACTTTTTTGAAAGTGCTTCTCAATGGGGACCAAAATCCACTGACAAGTGATGTGCAATTTTTGGATGCCGTGACAGGCGATCTCTTTGCCTTTAATAATGGGGATGCTTCGGGGACAGCCACATGGGATGCGGGGTTGGATCTCCTTACGATCACCTTAAACGAACCGGCGGCTGATGAATTGCTGGGGGATAGGGGATTTTTTAATGTTTTAGTCGGGGATCATAACCCCAATACGGGGGGCATTATTGCGGCTGATTTTGCCCTGGATTCAAATACCGCTATTTATGATTTGAAATCTTTTTTTAATGAAGGACCTCTGGATGAATAAAACAACACTTCGTTTTTGGGGAGTGCGTGGGTCGATTCCTTCCCCAGGCCCCCAAACAGCTCAGATAGGGGGGAATACATCCTGTCTTGAAGTTTTGTGTGGAAAGACGCGCCTTATTTTTGATGCCGGCACGGGCATTAGGCTTTTGGGGCAAAAAATCATGGCCGAAGGGGGAAAGAAAACGCTTCATCTTTTTTTGTCGCACTATCATCTTGACCATGTCATTGGGATTCCCTTTTTCACTCCGCTCTATCAAAAAGATGTGCGTCTTAATATTTATGGCCCCAAAGGCTATGTTCGTAGTGTGGATGAAATTTTGGGGCATCTTTTTTCCTCCGAGTTTTTTCCGGTTCCGCTTACCGATGTGGCTTCGCGCATCACTTACTATCCTGTTGGCAGTGACACCATTTTGGTCAAACCCTTTGTGGTCCGTTCCTTTTATGTGAATCATCCCGGGAAAACCCTGGGATATGTGGCCGAAATTTCAGGAAAGAGACTGGCCTATCTGCCCGACCACGAAAGCATTCACAAATTTTGTCATCTTTCCCGTTCTTTAAAGAAATTTTACAGCTCGGCCCTGATTGAAAATCTTTATGGAGCCGATATTTTGGTGCATGATGCCCAATTTACAGACAAAGATTATCCCACTTATTGTGGATGGGGACATTCGTCATGGGATGATGCCCTTGATTTAGCCATCAAGGCCCATATTAAAACGCTGGTGTTTTTTCATCATGCTCCCCAAAATACCGATGTTTTTTTGAAAAAGAATTTTGCGGTGTTTTGCAAAAAACTGCGCTCAAAAAAAATAAAGATCATTCTGGCGCATGAAGGTATGCACCTATCCTTATAGGCACCTCTAGAAACTCGAGTTCATGGTTCGACCACCGCGTAGCGGGGTCCCGTGTGCGGGAGAACCTCACCATGTCCGGGTAGGGGCAATTCATGAATTGCCCCTACAAAAATGGACACCCTGAGGCTCTCGAAGGGTGACTCTGCAATGAAAAAAATCTGTCTGGCCCTTATTCCCTTCCTTCTTTTCTCCTTTTCTTTTCTTTCTGAATGGTCCGCTATAGACTGGTTGGAACTCAAATCCGTCGACTGGCGTTTTAATTTACGGGGTCAACAGGTTTCACAAGGCAATATTGTTGTTGTGGCCATTGACGAAAAAAGTCTTGGCCGTGAAGGCCGCTGGCCATGGGCCCGTAGCCGAATGGCCAGTCTTGTTGATCGCATTACCGAAGGGAACCCCGCTGTGGTGGGCATGGATATTATTTTTGCCGAAAAATCGGATGAAGATGATGTTTTGGCCGCCAGTCTTGAAAAAAGCGGGAAAGTGGTTTTGGGATATTATTTTTATAACAATCAGGAAGAAATTGAAAAAGCGGCCCTTACTCCTTTTGTGATGGAACAAAGTTTTCAGGCCATTGCTGATATAGCGCTTCCCCAACATGCGGGGTTTCAGACTTCGTTGCACACGATGAGCGGGGTTGTTTCCAATTTACCTTCCATTGCAAGCCATGCCGCTTCGCAGGGGTTTTTCAATACCCTGCCGGATCGTGACGGCATGATCCGTCACACCCCCCTTATTGTAAGATACCGGGATGAAAATTTTGCCTCGCTTTCCCTGAAGCTTTTTTCAAAATATCAGGAAGATTTTGATCCCATTGCCATCCGTGACGCCAAGGGCGTTTTGGAAGGAATCAGTCTTAAGGATTATTTCATTCCCACCAATGAGTTGGGGGAACTTTGGGTGAATTATCGGGGGGAGGGGGCCTATAATATTTATTCAGCAACCGATGTTTTAAACAAAAAAGTGCCCCCCTCCGTTTTCAATAATAAAATTGTCCTGATAGGGGCTACGGCCGTGGGTATTTATGATCTGCGCGTGACCCCCTTTTCACCGGTGACTCCCGGGGTGTTTGTCCAAGCCGACACGGTTGAAACTCTGCTAACGCAAAATTTTTTGCACCTAAATATTACAACAAAAATACTTTCTCTTATGGCCCTGGCTGTGATTGCTCTTTTGACTTATTTTTTTTCAACCCGCAGTTCCCTTATGACAGGCATGCTGTTGAGTGTTTTGTTGCTTGTTGGGTATGCAAGTCTGGTCTATTTTTCATTTTTGAAAGGATATATCCTGGCTTTTGTTCATCCCATCATGGAGGGGGGAGTTATTCTTTTTGGCATAACGGCCTATCGAAGCTTGACCGAAGAAAAAGAAAAAAAGAAAATCCGGAAGATTTTCCAGTCTTATTTGCACCCCGACGTGATTGAGGAAATTGTAAAAGACCCTTCGCGATTAAAATTGGGAGGGGAGAAGGCTTTTTGCTCCGTGTTGTTTTGTGATGTACGGAATTTTACCGCCATTTCTGAAAAATTATCCCCCGATGTTTTGGTGGCCATGATGAACGATTATTTTGATCCTGTCACCCGTGATATTATCATGCTTGGGGGTTATATCGACAAGTTGATCGGTGATGCCATCATGGTTGTTTTTGGAGTGCCCCGTTCCATTGAAGACCATGCTCTCATCGCCTGCCAAGCGGCACTCGCCATTCAAAAAAGGGCCGCGCAGCTTGAACCTGTTTTCAGGGAAAAATATGGGGTTGAATCTTTCAAGGTGGGGGTGGGGATTCACACCGGCGATGTGATTGTGGGCAATATGGGTTCATCCCAAAGATTAAATTACACAGTGATGGGCGATACGGTGAATCTGGCTTCGCGCCTTGAAACGGCCTCGAAGGATTTAAAATCTTCTGTTGTTATAAGTGAAAGCACCTTTAGGGCGGCAGAGAAAAAAATCGATGCAACATTTTTAAATGAGATTTATGTCAAGGGTAAGGAAGAAAAAATACGTGTGTATGGATTGCAAGGGTTGAAATAATTTGTTGGCGGACGGGAATTTTATTTATTTGTACATCTTAAATGGTTCGACGGAGCTCACCATGTCCAAGTAGGTGGACACGCTGAGACTGTCGAAGGGTTTATACAAGGAGGCGTTATGGCTGGTGATGAATTGAATGCAATTTTAGCGGAACGGATTGATTACGGCCCTAGTTTGGCCGTTTTGCGTATCATTCCCAACGGCTGGGAAGTCCCTAATTTCAAACCAGGGCAATACACCACCTTGGGCGTTTTAGGTTCCACCCCGCGTTGTTCCGGTTCGGACCCCGATAAAACCCCCATTGCTGATCCGACCAAACTTCTTAAAAGGGCTTACTCGATTGCTTCGGCCCCCCATGAAAAAAATTATGTGGAGTTTAACATTGCCCTTGTCAAAGGAGGTCTTTTCACTCCGCGTTTGTGGAATTTAAAAGTTGGAGATCCCTTGTTTTTGGGGCCTAAAATCACGGGGACATTTACAATGGACCCGGTTCCCAAGGATAAAAACATTGTTTTCATTGGAACGGGCACGGGTCTTGGGCCTTTTATGAGCATGATTTACGGAAATATCGAAACCTTGGGATCACGTAAATTTGCTGTGCTTCATGGTGTGCGTACGTCACAGGAACTTTGTTATCGGGGGGAGCTTGCCGCTTTGGCGCGAATGAGTTCAAACTTTGCCTATCTTCCCATCATCAGCCGTCCCCATGAAGACAAGGCCCCGTGGAAGGGTGTGACGGGGCATGTTCAAAAATTGTGGGAGTTAGGGGCGCTTAAAGATGCGTGGAAAACAGATATCACTCCTGACAATACCTATTTCTTTTTGTGCGGCAGCCCCAACATGATCAAAGACACCACCGAGCTTTTGGCCAAGGCCGGTTTTAAGGAGCACACCCATAAGGTTCCTGGCCAAGTGCATGTGGAAAAATATTGGACGTGATGGATTTTCTACGTAGGGACAATCCTAGGATTGTCCCTACAAACTCCCCAACACAATCCCCACAAAAATAAGTCCCGCACTCAAATAAAAATGTCCTTGGGGTAAGTCCCCAAGCATGGTGTAGGCAAGAATGGTGGCTATGACGGGTTGAAGATAAACAAAAATGGCCGCATGGGAAGCCTCTACTCGCTTAAGAGCCCAAATATTGGCGTAATAAGTGACGATGCTTTGGAACGTAATCAGATAAAGCATGTAAAGCCATAGTTTGGGGGGCAAGTGAAGAATGGTTGAAAGAGGAAGGCTCCACCCCGCATACCAACCCGTACCCACAACACTTAACAATGAAATCCAAGTCAACGCTAACATCGGCGAAAAGCTTTCAAGGGTTTGCTTGGCAAAAATAAGAAACAAAGAATACGAAGTGGCATTGATCAACACAAACAAATCCCCTTTTAAAAAAGGGTTGAAAACACCGATATTTTGCACCTGAAGCAAAATACCCACACCGACCAGGCCGCAGGCAATGCCCAGGCATTCCAGTGGCTGGATTTTCTCCTTTCCAAACAACCAGGCCAAGAGAATGGTTTGAAGTGGGATGGTGGCATTGATAATGGCCGCATGGCCAGAGGTAGAACGATAAAGTCCTTCCACAAAACAAATCTGATTTAAGGTAATTCCTAAAAAAGCAGCCAGGACGAGCCCGCCAAATTGTTTCAAAGTGATGGGATGGGAAAACAAGGCCTTTCCCTGAAAGACCAACAGAATCAGGCTTGAAGAAAGGACGCGAACAAAAACCCACTGTGCTGGTGTAAGGTAGTGCACAATGGTTTTGACCAAGGGGTATCCGATACCAAACAATGAATTAACAAGAACAAGGGCAAGAATGGTTTTCATTTAGTCGCGTATTATGATTTTTTTGAACCCCCAAGGCAAGGAGGAGATGGCTTTGCTTGTTTCCCTTTTTGATTCCATTCAAGCACCGTGTAGGTTCCCATGGTGAGAGCATGAATGGGGTTACCCATGAATTCTTTAAGAAGCTCATTTATTTTCCTTTGTCTTTGTACAAAAGAAAGATTGTTGAATTGGTCCGAAACGATGACGATTTTGAAATGGGTTTCAGAATTTTTGGGGACGGAGTGCTGATGACTTTCATTGATCACTTCTAAATAAATGGGGACAAGGCTTTTTTGAAGAAGTGATTCGATGTGGCTTTGAATGGGCATGATTTTTACTACTGAATATTTTCACGATTGTCGAACCTAGAAAAGGCTGTTAAAAACATTTTTTTAGGAGGTTGACATGGCATCGCATAATGAACAAGTCCAAAAAGAATTGAGTCATCATCTGGTTGTATTTAATAAAAAAGAAATTCGTCGACTCTTGCATAAAAACGAGTGGTGGTTCTCGATTATTGATGTGATTGAGGTTCTTACCGATAGCCAACGTCCACGTAAATATTGGGCGGATTTGAAGAAAAAACTCATTGAAAACGAGGGTTTTGGTGAGTTGTCCGAAAAAATCGGACAACTGAAATTAGAGTCTTCGGATGGGAAAAAATATGAAACTGATTGTGCCAATACAGAAACTTTATTTCGTATCATCCAATCCATTCCCTCTCCTAAAGCAGAACCTTTTAAACGATGGTTGGCGAAGGTCGGTTACGAACGCATTCAAGAAATTGAAGACCCCGAATTAGCTTCCAAAAGAATGAGAGCCTTGTATCGGGCGAAGGGTTATCCAGATAGTTGGATAGAAAGAAGGGTTCGTGGCATAGCTATTCGCGGTGAGCTGACTGATGAATGGCAAAAACGGAATGTTGGAAGTGATAAAGAATATGCCATTTTGACCGCCGAAATTTCAAAGGCGACTTTTGGGATTACGCCATCGGAATATAAAAACATCAAAGGTCTAAAGCGTGAAAATTTGCGTGACCATATGAATGATCTGGAGTTGATTTTTACCATGTTAGGGGAAGCCTCCACGACAGAAATTGCCCGTGGCAAGGATGCTCAAGGATTTGGTCAGAACAAAATTGCCGCTCGAGAAGGTGGCCACATTGCTGGGGATGCCAGAAAAGCATTGGAAACTAAAACAGGAAAAAGCGTGGTGACGGATGAGAATTTTTTGGTGTTTGAGGAGAATGGAAAAAAATTGAAATGAGTCATCTTATAAATGGAGAGTGATGGTTTGACCACCGCTACGCGGTGATCAAAGGGTCACTCGGTATTTATGAGGCTGATTCTAGCTATTGGCGTATGAAAAATAGTGACAAGTTTAAATCGGTTATTTGTAATGCTTACTTCAGGCCTATCTTTTACTTATTTGAAAAATTACTAGAAAAATCTATTCAAAAATCTCCAGCTTTAAGTGGTCCTATTGAAAATCCATTTGCTGCTTCGATAGTTGTTTTATTAGTTGTTTGTTTAGAATCTTTTTTAACATCCCTTAAGAGCAAGGGGAAAATTTATGAACGTATACAGAAACAATATTCTAAATTTAAAAATACTGAAAAATTAAAGGAAATTTTTGTTTTAAGAGATCTTATTGTTCATAATCACATTTGGGATATAGAATTTAACCAAGAAAATATGGCTCTTATCAGCGTGCAGCTTGAAGAAGGTTTTGGTGATCCAAAATTTAAAGAATGTATCGATAGGCAAACAAAAAAAACAAAACTTTTAGGATTACATATAATTCCAACAAGTGTGGATAGAGATGATGCCTGTATTGTTTTAAAAACTGTAATACAGTCTCTTCTGTTTCTAGAAGAGAAATCGAAACGCAAATTGGTGTATATTTCTGATCAACATTATTGTTTCAGAGGCAAACTTAAAACAATTAATACGATTATGCAGGAAATTATTGTTTAATTATTTCTGCGAATAATCGTACACGCCGCGGCCGGTTTTGCGGCCTAGCCAGCCTGATTCTACATATTTGCGGAGGAGCGGGCAGGGACGGTATTTACTGTCTCCAAAATCACGATGCAATACTTCCATGGCCGAAAGGGCGACATCCAACCCGACAAAATCACCCAGGGTGAGTGGGCCCATGGGATGGTTGGCACCCAGTTGCATGACGGTATCAATGGTTTTGGCATCGGCTAAGCCTTCCTGAAGGACATAAAAGGCTTCGTTGATTAAGGGCAAAAGCAGACGATTGACGGCAAAGCCGGCGGAATCCTTGATATCGGCCGGCGTTTTCCCCAACGCTTCGGCAGTGGCAAAAACGGCTTTAAAGGTCTCATCGCTTGTTTGAAGCCCGCGAATGACTTCAACAAGTTTCATGACGGGCACCGGGTTGAAAAAATGCATGCCGATAAATTTTTGCGGTCGTCCACTGGACGCTGCAAGCAAGGTGATTGAAATGGAAGAAGTATTGCTGGCAAAAATGGCTTCTGGCTTGACGATGGTATTTAATTCGGCAAAAAGTTTTCGTTTTGGTTCAGCATTTTCTGTAATGGCTTCAATGATCAGATCGCAGTCTTTAAATTCGGCAAGGTTCGTGGCTACAGTGATTTTCTTTTTGGCACTTTCAACTGCATCGGCGGTCAATTTGCCTTTTTCAACCAGTTTACCGTAGGATTTTTCAACATTGGCAATGCCTTTTTTGGTACGTTCGGGGGTGGCGTCTGTGACAGTGACTTCAAAACCACTGAGGGCCGCAACTTGAGTAATTCCTTGTCCCATGGTGCCAGTTCCGATAATGCCGATTTTTTTGATTTGCATAGTGTCTCCTTGAAAAGATGATTTTTTTTGTAAGAAACGAAACGATGCCTGTCTTTAGCGGGCTGGAGAGGGATATGTCAAACAATTATTTGGCAAACACATGAACCCGTGTGAGCATGATGTAAACATTTTTTCCCGAATGAAATTCACTTTGTTCTGAAATACCCAAGGGGACATGAGCCAAAAGGGAGATTCCCCCCTCTATTTCGATTTTCACTTCCTCCATGGACCCCAAAAACTGGACGGAAACAATTTTTCCCGGCCATCCGCCCTGTTCCCGCTTGGAAGTAATGTAAACATCGTTGGGTCTGAAAAGGACATGCACTTTGGTGCCAGTGGGAAGATGCACGGCTTTAAACCGGAAAGGGCCCCAGGCCACAGTTCCTTCATGAACCACTCCCTCGATGGCATTGCTTTCCCCCACAAAGCTGGCCACAAATTCGGTGGCCGGTTTGTTAAAAATGGCATGCGGTGTGGCATCTTGTTCAATTTGCCCCTTGTTTACGACTAAAATACGATCGGAAAGTTCCAGGGCCTCATCTTGATCGTGGGTGACCATCAGGGAAGTAAGCTGAATGCGGTCGTGCAATTTTCTAAGCCAGGTTCGCAGTTCTTTACGCAGCTGGGCATCAAGGGCCCCAAAAGGTTCGTCTAAAAGCAATAGCCCGGGTTCGGGAGCCAGGGCGCGCGCTAGGGCCACACGCTGGCGTTGACCGCCGGAAAGCTGGTTTGGCATTCTTTTTTCCAAGCCTGATAATCCCACCAGATGCAAAAGTTGTTTGGCTTTTTCTTCCCTTTCATTTTTGGGAACATTGCGCACTTGCAGACCAAAGGCCACATTTTCCAGAATGGTCATGTGGCGAAACAGGGCGTAGTGTTGGAAAACAAAACCCACTTTTCTTTCCTGGACGGGAACATGGGTGACTTGTTCACCATTAATTTCAATGTGGCCCTCATCGGGAGATTCAAGCCCGGCAATGCACCGCAGAATGGTTGATTTGCCGGAGCCCGAAGGCCCAAGCAGGGTGACAAATTCACCGTCGTTGACTGACAAGCTGACATTATTGACGGCCACGTAATGGTTGAATTTCTTGTTTAAGTTTTTAACCTGAATGCTCATGCCAGATCTCCTTTTTTCTCGGTCACCGTTTTAAGCACAAGAGTCACCAAAGCCATTAAGGCCAGAATGGAAGCCATCGCGAAGGCGCCGATGAAATTATATTCGTTGTATAAAATTTCCACATGCAGGGGGACGGTGTTGGTTAATCCACGGATGTGTCCTGAGACGACCGAAACAGCCCCAAATTCCCCCATGGCGCGGGCGTTCAATAAAATAATGCCATAGATTAATCCCCATTTGATGTTGGGAAGGGTTATCAGAAAAAAAGTTTTTAATCCATTAGCCCCCAAGGTGAGGGCGGCTTCTTCTTCTTCGGTTCCTTGGGCCTGCATGAGCGGGATGAGTTCGCGTGCCACATAGGGGAAGGTAACAAACAGGGTGGCCAGCACAATGGCAGGAACAGCAAATAAAATCTGGATGTCATGTTGGGCAAGAGTTGGCCCCAACAGTCCTTGGGCTCCAAAAATGAGGACGAAAATCAAACCCGAAATGACAGGAGAAACCGACAAGGGAAGATCGATCAAAGTGATCAGAAGTCTTTTTCCTACAAAATCAAATTTGGCAATCGCCCAAGAAGCCACCACACCAAAGAAAACATTCAAGGGGAGGGAAATCCCCACGGCAATCAGAGTTAGTTTGATGGCGGCCAGTGCATCGGTTTCGACAATGGAGGCCAAATAAAGTTTGAAGCCCCCCTGAAGGGCGTTTAAGAAAATGGCCGCCAAAGGCACAATAAGGAATAAGGCAAAAAAGATAACGGCCAAACAAATAAGAAACCGTCTTACGCCTTTTGATTCTGTGCACCATGGTTTTAATTTTTGTGACATATGAACTTTTCATCCCACCCTTCGACTCTCCGCCGTAAGGCGGATCGCTCAGGGTTGATCCGTTTTTTTATTTCGGCCCCAAGGGGCCGAAATAAAAAACGAATCAATTTTCCACCTGCTTGGATTGGCTCCACCATTGCAAAATATTAATCGTCAGCAACAGAATAAAGGATACGCCCAGCATGAAAAGGGCAATGGCGGTCGCCCCTGTGTAATCATATTGTTCCAGCTTGGACACAATCAGAAGCGGGGCAATTTCTGTTTTCATGGGCAAATTCCCCGAAATAAAAACAACCGATCCGTATTCCCCAATGGCCCTGGCAAAAGCCAGGGTAAACCCCGTAATTAAGGAAGGAAATATCACGGGCAAAAGAATCTTGAAAAAAGTCTGGATGCGGGTGGCTCCCAGGCATACAGCGGCTTCTTCCACGGCTGTATCCAGGTCTTCCAAGACGGGCTGCACTGTTCTGACCACAAAGGGAAGCCCGATAAATGTAAGCGCAAGAATAATCCCCAGAGGAGTGAAAGCGACTTTAATTCCCAGAGGAGCTAAAATTTTTCCCATGAACCCATTTTGTGAATAAAGGCTTGTTAAAGTGATTCCCGCCACCGCTGTGGGAAGCGCAAAGGGAAGATCAACAAAAGCATCCATGATTTTTTTCCCCGGGAAATCATAGCGCACCAAAACCCAGGCCAGAAGGAGCCCGACAATGGCGTTAATGCCGGCAGACGCCAGGGCCGTAAAAAAACTCAAGCGGCAGGCCGCGGCAATTCTTGGAGATAAAATAATGTCCCAAAAGCCGTTCCACCCGAGTGTGGATGTTTTTAAAAAAAGCATGGAAAGGGGAATAAGAACCAGCAGGCTTAAGTAGAAGAGAGTAAAGCCCATGGTGGTTCCAAAACCAGGAAGCACGCTTTTTTCTTTGAGTAGTTTCATTGATTGGGACTCTACCTCCCCTTACCCCTCCTTATCACCGCATAGCGGGATTCCGTTTGCGGAACAAAGGAGGGGAGTTTTCTCTCCCCCAGATGATTCATCATTACGGCACATAAATCTGGTCAAAAACACCGCTGTCGGCAAAGTGGGCCTCTTGGACTTTTTTCCATCCCCCAAAATTTCCGTCAATGGTTAAAAGTTCCATCTTGGGAAATTGGTTTGCATACTTTGCTGCAATAGCTGCCAGGCGGGGGCGATAATAATGCTTGGCCGCAATTTCCTGACCTTCAGGCGTATAGAAATATTCCAGATAAGCCTTGGCAACTTCTGTGGTGTTGTGCTTGGCCGCATTTTTGTCGACTACTGTCACGGAAGGTTCAGCCAAAATGGAAATGGAAGGGAAGACGATCTCAAATTTTTCCTTGCCCAATTCATTCATGGCCAGAAAAGCCTCGTTTTCCCAGGCAATCAGCACATCCCCAATACCGCGTTCGACAAAGGTTGTCGTTGAACCACGCGCACCAGAATCGAGAACCGGCACATTTTTGTAAAGAGCTTTGATGAATTCTTTGGCCTTGGTTTCATCCCCATTATTTTGTTTTAAGGCATAGCCCCATGCCGCCAAATAATTCCAACGAGCACCGCCGGAGGTTTTGGGGTTGGGTGTAATGACAGAAACATCCGGTTTCACCAGATCAAGCCAGTCTTTAATTCCCTTGGGATTTCCCTTTTTCACCAAAAAAACAATGGTTGAAGTGTAGGGTGCGCTGTTAAAGGGCAAGCGACTTTGCCAATTGGCGGGAAGAAGCCCCGACTTTTCAGCGATGGCGTCGATATCATAGGCCAAAGCCAATGTGACGATATCAGCCTCCAAGCCATCAATAACAGAACGAGCTTGTTTTCCGGACCCGCCGTGGGATTGTTTGATAAAAACAGTGTTTCCCGTTTTAGTTTTCCAAAATTCCTGAAATAACGAGTTTAAATCGACATAGAATTCGCGCGTCGGGTCATAGGAAACATTGAGTAGTTTTATTTTATCGGGTTGAGCGCTTGTGCATTGGGAAAAGACAATCAATACCAATAAAGCGGCGATCAATTTAATAACGGGTTTCATAATTAATAATCGAACTCCTAAAAGGCCCTATAAGGGGATTTTGTCAAAAAGGCAAATTGAACCAATAAAAATTACACCAACGGGCAGGCAATGAAATGGTCTTTGGTGCGTGGGACTAAAGCGGGGATGTTTTCCTTGCACGAAGGTTTGGCTAGGGGGCAACGGGTATGGAAAACACATCCTGAAGGGGGCGTAATGGGAGACGGAACATCGCCATGGAGGAGGATCCGTTTTTTCTTTACGTGCGGGTTAGCAATGGGCACGGCTGATAAAAGGGAGAGGGTGTAGGGATGTTTTGCTTTTTCTATGTCTTTTGCAGAAAAAATTTCGACCACTTTTCCCAAATACATGACGGCAATGCGGTTTGAAATGTGTTCAACCACTTTAAGGTCGTGCGCAATAAAGATCATCGATAGTTTCAGCTTTTGCTGAAGATCGGAAAGAAGATTGATGATTTGGGCCTGGATGGAAACATCCAGGGCGGAGACGGGTTCATCGGCAATCAAGAAAGTCGGGTTGACACTTAAGGACCGCGCAATTCCCACGCGTTGGCGTTGTCCTCCGGAAAATTCATGAGGGAATTTATTGAAAACATCCGCATTCAACCCAACCATTTCCAAAAGTTCCACAACCCGGTCGCGTCTTTCTTTTTTGGGAACAATGTTGTGGACGGTAATGGGTTCCAAAATGGCATTGCCCACCGTCATGCGGGGATTGAGGGAGGCATAGGGGTCTTGAAAGACAATTTGCATGCGCTTTCTTAGAGGCCGCATTTCTTTTACTGAAAAGGGAGTGATGTCTTTTTCTTCAAAAAAGATGTGCCCGGAATCGGGTTCAACAAGTTTTAAAATGGTACGTCCCAGAGTAGATTTGCCGCAGCCCGATTCACCCACCAAGCCCAAAACTTCTCCCTGGTTTAATGAAAGACTCACCTCGCTAACGGCATGGACATACCCCTTGGATTTTCCCCAAAAACCACCCTTGACGGGAAATTTTTTGACCAGATTTTTTATTTCGAGAATGGGGGACATATTTTTGTTCATGTAGGGGTCGGGTTTCCCGACCCAGGGAGGGACCCTGTACCATACGGTATAGGGCGGGGAGACCCCGCCCCTACATCAATTAATCGGATGAAAACACCGATACCGGTGGCCGTTTCCAAAAAAACCCGGTTCGTTTAATCGGCAATCGTCCAAGGCCCGGCTACAACGTTCCTGGAAAGCACATCCCTTGGGTAGCTTGGCCAAACTGGGCACATTCCCAGGAATGGCTTTTAATCTTTTTTCCCCTTTGGCTTGCAAACTGGGAATGGAATCCATGAGTCCCCGTGTATAAGGGTGTTTGGGGTTATCAAAAATTTCTTCCACACTTCCTTCCTCGATGATTTTGCCGGCATACATCACGCAAACATGGCTGGCTTTTTCAGCGACAATACCCAGATCGTGGGTGATAAGCAAAAGGGACATTTTTGTTTTTTTGATCAGTTCCTCCATTAATTCCAGAATCTGGGCCTGAATCGTCACATCAAGGGCCGTGGTGGGTTCATCCGCAATCAAAAAAGTGGGGTTGCACGAAAGGGCCATGGCAATCATCACCCGTTGGCGCATCCCACCGCTTAATTGGTGGGGGTAGTCATCGATGCGGGTGGAAGGATTGGGAATGCCCACCAGTTTAAGCATGTCAATTGTTTTCGCCCGCGCTTCTTTTTTTGAAAGCTTTTGATGCAGCATGACGGCCTCACCAATTTGGTCGCCCACGGTAAAAACGGGGTTAAGGCTTGTCATGGGTTCCTGAAAAATCATGGCAATGCGATTGCCGCGGATTTTTCTCAATTCTTTTTCAGGAATTCTTAAAAGATTAACGGGGGAATCGGTGTTGTCGTAAAATAAAATTTCTCCACCGACAATTTTGGCCGGAGGAACGGGAATCAACCGAAGAATGGAAAGAGCCGTCATGCTCTTGCCGCAACCCGATTCGCCCACCAAGGCCACGACCTTGCCCTTGGGAATGGTTAGAGAAACGTCATTGACGGCTTTTAAAGTCCCTTCAGCGGTATCCAGATAGGTTCGCAGGTTTTTGATTTCGAGAAGGGGTTTCATATTTTTCTGAAAAAATCCCCCTTCATCCCCCTTTGTTAAAGGGGGAAAGAGGGGGATTTTCAAAATCTTCCCAAGTTAAACACAAGCAATTCTTTTCATCAAATAAACTTTACGTTTTCATTTTCGGATCGATGGCATTTCTTAACCCTTCTCCCACCAGATTAAGGGAAGTAATCGTTAAAAAGATGGCCAAGCCGGGATAGAGGGTGAGCCACCAGGCAATGTCGATGTAATCGTGCGACTGGGACAAAATATCTCCCCAACTAGGGGTGGGGGGTTGCACGCCAAAACCCAAAAATGAAAGGGATGATTCAACCAGCACAGCAGAAGCCATTCCAAAAGTGGCGGCCACCATGGCCGGGGCCAGGGCATTGGGCAGAAGATGGTTGAAAATAATTCGTCCGGATGAAAAGCCCAAGGCCTGGGCTGTGGTTGCAAAGTCAAGGGGGCGCAGTCTTAAAAATTCGCCACGGACAAGTCTTGCAATGCCTGTCCAACTGGTCAACCCGATAATCACCATGATGTTAAAAAGACTGGGGCCAATAAAGGCAATCACGGCCAAAATCAGAAAAAATGTGGGAAAGCACATGATGATTTCGATGATTCGGGAAATAATCATGTCAAATTTGCCGCCATAAAAACCACAAAGGGCCCCGATAATGGTGCCGATGATCACATAAATACCCACAGCCACAAACCCGACAGAAAGTGAAATACGCGAGCCATGAATCATGCGGGAGGCCACATCCCGCCCCTGATCATCGGTTCCCAAGGGGTGTTCTTTGTTGGGGGCCTCAAGGGGGATGTCTAAATTGTATTCTGTGGGGGAATAGGGGATGGGGGGGAAGATGATTTTTTGTAAGGGAAGTTCGTC
This sequence comes from Deltaproteobacteria bacterium GWA2_45_12, assembly GCA_001797365.1. Classification (NCBI taxonomy): domain Bacteria; class Deltaproteobacteria; species Deltaproteobacteria bacterium GWA2_45_12. Next base: position 4,909 of record MGPH01000024.1, on the reverse strand, counting down.
CCTTTGTAAGGGCAATTCATGAATTGCCCTTACTTTTATAAAGTCGACATCTCTTAACGCCGATTTCTTATAAAAAAATTTGAAAGGAGCCACTTGAGTAAGTACAGGGAAATAAGTTTTATTTTCCATCTTAAGATAGAGGGGCACGTTGCCGGCCAAGAAGGGCGCAAAGACGGCTATAAAAAACATGGCCACAACAAAAACCAAACCAATCCGGTTTAATTTTGATTGCCAGTATTGTTTTAAAACGAGTTTTATTGCAGAGTTTTTTGTCATGTTTGTAGGGGCAATTCATGAATTGCCCTTACGGTTGTTTACCCCTCACAAATAACATCCCACAGTACTTTAAGGCCAAATAAAAATCCATCCACGGGAATTCGTTCGTTGTGCCCGTGAAAAAGTTCCGAAAAATTTAAGGCCGGGGGCAGTTTTACGGGAACAAAACCATAGCATTTGATCCCCAGTTTTTTATAAAACGCGGCGTCGGTAAAACCCGGATTCATGTAAGGAATAGGGGTCGCCCCGGGATCGTGTTTTATAAGGGTTTGTTGCAAAGTTTTATAGAACGCATTTTCATGTTCCACCTCGGAGCCTTCATGTTCGGATAATCTTTCCAATTCAAAGCCCGGCCCAAGGATTTTTTGAACTTCTTCCAAAAAGGAAGTGATTGTTTGCCCTGGGATAAGTCTTCCATCCACATCTAGGCTTGCTTCCGAGGGGATCACATTTATTTTTTGCCCCGATTTAAAAATGGTTGGGGATGCCGTGTTATGAAAGAGGGCATGGAAAGCAGCCCGTTTTTTAGCATCCTTTATAAAAAATTTCAGAATGAGTGAATTCCAGAAGGAGGAACTTAATTTTTTAAGGATGATGTTTTGGGGGAATGAAATTTTTTGGGCGATTTGACGGATAAATTGGGCGGGGACATCGTGTTTGTGAAAACAGAGGCTTTTTTTTGAAAGATTGAAAGCGGCATAACCCAATTGGGGAAGCGCCTGATTGTTGTGGGGAATGGAGCCATGTCCCGGGTCGCCTTTTTTGTGGATGCGAAACCAACACAAACCTTTTTCGGCGACTCCAATAGGATAAAAAGTGTGACCATCCACATAAAGACTAAAAGCTCCCACTTCGTTTAAGGCATATTCGGCATCCAAAAGTTCAGGTTTATTTTCAACCAACCATTTTGATCCCCATCGACAGCCTGCTTCTTCATCACAAACGGCCACAAACAATAAATCGCGCGGTAATTTTATTTTTTGCTGACAAACTTCAACAAACAGGGCCAGGCTCATGGCGGTCATTTGCTTCATGTCGATGGCGCCCCTTCCCCAGATGAATCCATCTTTTAGTTCCCCCGAAAAAGGAGGCAGATTCCATCCGGAATTCTCGGCAGGGACGACATCGACATGCGATGTCAGCATTAAAGGACGCTTGGTGCCACTTCCCCGAATGCGTGCGACAAGATTGGCTCGCCCAGGGGTTGGTTCAAAAATCTGGTGGGGAATGCCGGCCTCCTCTAAAATTTTTGAGATATAACGAATGGCTTCCAGTTCGTTACCGGGCGGGTTGGTGGTGTTAATGCGGATAAGATTTTGTAAATGGGTGAGGGCGGTTTTTTCGAGGGTAGTCCAATTTGTGGTCATACCATATTATGGTCACCGAGCGGAGTCGAGGTGCCCGTCCCTTCGACCCCTCGACTCCGCTCGGTGACCACTCCGTTCAGGGGCCCCATTATTTACTCCAAATATTTCGAGACATTTTCAGCGATATGAAAAGCCGATCGCGTTGAAAGCGCCATAATGGTTTCAGACGGATTGACCCCGATGGATGTGGGAAATACCGAGGCATCGGCGACAAACAATCCGCGCAGTTCGTGATGTTCACCATACTGGTTGACGACCGAACGGCTGGCATCGTGCCCCATTTGGCATGTGCCCATCATGTGCACCGTCATTAACTCAAGATCAACCGGGCTAAAACGATATTCATAAATTTTTCGTAGATCATCAATGGTGTGCAATTCCTGCAACCCGCGAAGGGGGAGATAAACCCTTTTGGCTCCGGCTGCAAAATACACTTCTGATAAAAGGGCAATGGATCGAAGCGCCAGGTGAAAATCCTGCTGGTTTAACTGGTAGGTGGCCAGTGTTTGATCAAAGGGAAGGTTGTGAACGCGCCCCCGGGAGGTGTCTTCGATAAGGGCCGCACCAAAAATGCAGTGGTTATAAATTTCCTTCACGGTGCTCAGATAGTTTTTCCCGTAATGGGGAAACGCCAGGGCCATGATGGGAAGGGGAATAAAATTAACGGCCATGATGATCCCTTCACCCATGAATTCAGTGATCTGATAAGCCTGATTGACACCCTTCCATCCATAAATGGGGTCATCAAAAACGCCAATGACCTTTGTGTTGGGGTGCATGAAAAGATTTCCGCCGGTAAGACGCTTCTTGTCGTGAATTCCGCTGCGCAGCAGAAGGGCCGGGGTTTGTATGGCACCGCAACTGGCAACCACAACTTTTGAGCGGATGCGCACATGGGCTTTTGTTTTTCCGGTAGTGGGGTCAATAATGACGCCCTTGACCCCTGTTACATAGTGGCCACTTTTTTTAATTTTTCTGACACGGCAATTAGCGATGAGTCTCCCGCCTTTTTTCAAAAATAAGGGGATATAAGAAACCAGGGTTGATTGTTTGGCCCCCGTGGGGCAACCCGTTAAGCATTGGTTGGTGCCTACACAGGCTTGATGGCTGCGGATATTGGCCCTGACCTCGTATCCAAGCTTGATGGCGCCTTTTTTCAAGGTTTCGGAATCTTTGTTCATCGATTCAGAAAGTACCGGTTTGGCTGAAATGATTTCTTCAACCCGGCTGAAGAAATAATCCATCCTCTTGGGTGTGAGATCGGCCAACCCGTTTTCCCATTGCCATCGTTTTAAAATTTTGTCCGGAGTTCTCCAGCATATTCCCCCGTTGATCGTGGTGGATCCCCCTACGGTGCGCCCTTCGGCGTAAGAAATATTGGGTTTGCCAATGGTGAAAGTGGAACCCCCTTCCCGATAAAGTTTGATAAGGCTTTCGATGGTGTCGGAGTTCCGAAAATCTTTTGTTTGATAATAAGAACCTTCTTCCAGCAAAATGACACTCAAGCCTGCCTCCTGCAGTTCTTTGGCCATGGGGGCCCCGCCGGCTCCAGAGCCAATCACACACACATCGCAGGTTTCATCGATGTTTTTAACGATCTTGTCGTAGGTGAGTATCAAACTATACCTCCATGCTAGACATGAGCTGTTCGTGTTGCTTGATTTTTTCGTGGATGTGCTCTTCTGGAGCATAACCAACATATTCCCAAATGCGTTTATCCATCATGGCCGCAGCCATGATCATGCCGCGCACCCCGTTTAAAAATTCCCTTAACTGATTGACCCGGCTATGGTTCCATTTGTCTATGTATTTAAGCTGAAGATTGAAATTCAGATTTGAAAAACGAATAAGTCCAAAGCCAAAGAAAAAAGGCCCCCATTCAAAAAATTTGAGTAAAATGAGTAATCCGTATCTTAAAAGAGGAGACAGGGCCAAAATGTAACGGGCTAAAATGTGGTTGATCGATCTTTCAATGCCATCCAAATTAAGATCAGGGGGTGGGGGGATAAAGTGTTGTAAGAGAACCGAAAAAAGCTTTTGAACATCTTTGGGCAGTGATTTTTCTGGATGCACTTTTATAGTGTATTTCAATTTTTAATGAGTACGTTAGTGCTCATTAAAAGTTTACTTAAATGAAAGATGAACCAACCATAACATTCGAACTAAAGACGGTCAAGATTTCCATTGGAATTTTAAGGGCTTATGTATTTAATCAGGATGGGTCAGGGCTGTTCCCAAAAAAATATCTTTTCTCCTTGTAAGTTTAAAGATGAATATATAGTGCATAGGCACTTCAAAAATGGGTGAGGGATGGAATTTTGAATATGCTTACAGAGAAAATCAAAGAACTCATTTCAACCGACGCTCTTCAAATGGCCGACAAATTAACCAAGGGCGAAAAAAAAGCCAAGGTCATTGCGATTTGTTCCCAAAAAGGGGGAGTGGGAAAAACAACCACGGCGGTTAATCTGGCTTCCGCCTTAAGTCAACTTCATCACAAAAAAGTTCTCATCGTCGATTTGGATCCGCAGGGGCATGTTGAAAAATCGTTGGGGTCGCTCATTCCTGATGGAATGGAATACACCCCCATGTCAGCTACTCTTTTGGCCAAAAAAGGGAATATCATTGATTCAGTCATCCAGACTGAGCTGGAATTATTGTCCATTACTCCGGGGGATCGGGCCCTTTATGAAACGGAAGGGGCGCTTGCCAGCAAAATTGGCCGGGAATTCATTTTGGCCACTGCCCTGAAAGTGGCCAGAACACGTTTTGATTTTATCATTCTTGATTGCCCGCCCAATTTGGGGAATTTAACCATCAATGCCCTGTGTGCCGCGGAATACCTTGTGATCCCCTGTGAAATGTCGGTGTTGGCTTTTGAAGGAGTGACGGATCTGCTTGATACGTTAGATACGGTGAATGAGCGGCTTAACAAGAATTTGAAAGTGTTAGGAGTTGTGTTCACCCGCGTGGATGGCCGCAATATCACCATGAATGACTTGGTGGAAGAAAATCTGAAAAATTATTTCCAAGGCAGTATTTTCAAGGCCCGCATTGCTGTCAATACCGACTTAAACAAGGCCCAGTTAGATGGACGTTCCATTTTTGATTTTGCCCCGTCTTCTTCCGGAGCCCAGAATTATTCGACACTGGCCAACGAAGTCCTCAAACGCATTCACAAACAACAAGCAGAAAATTGAAGTGTTAAAGAAGATTCATCACAAACCACTAGTGTCCGGTTAACTTAAACCGGATTCGTTTAAAGG
>MGPH01000023.1 GCA_001797365.1 Deltaproteobacteria bacterium GWA2_45_12 | reverse complement strand
GTGGTGACGGAAATAATTGAGTAATTTGTGAATGTAAGTAGGGGTGGCTCGCTTGCTGCACCCTTAAAGGGTCCGGCAAGCAGGACCCCTACATGATGCATTCATGAAATTGATTTATGGCTAACGATTATCGTGGACAAAAAGTAAGAATCAGATTGAAGGGTTTTGATCACAAACTTCTGGATCAATCCACTGTGGAGATTGTTGATACAGCTAAGCGTACAGGAGCAAGGCTTTCCGGTCCCATTCCTTTGCCCACGAAAATTGAACGCTATACCGTGTTGCGTTCTCCCCATGTTGATAAAAAATCCCGAGAGCAGTTTGAAATTAGAACGCATAAACGATTGCTTGATATTTTGGAACCAACCCAGCAGACCATTGATGCCCTGATGAAGCTTGAATTGTCAGCGGGTGTGGATGTTGAAATTAAGATGTTGTAATGAATGAGTGCGTTATGGGCTTAAGGGGTTATGAATTGATTTTTCTCATAACTCATCCTCTCATAACTCATAACTAATAACTATGTCAGGTTTATTAGCTGAAAAATTAGGCATGACCCAAATTTTTGGGGAAGACGGTCAATGGGTCCCTGTAACAGTATTGAAGGCGGGCCCTTGTTTGGTGGTGCAAAAGAAGACCTCCCAGACGGATGGCTATGCTGCTGTGCAATTGGGTTTTAAGGAAGCCAAACTCAAACGTAAATCAAAGGCATTTCAGGGGCATTTTACAAAAAAGGGCTTTAAAGTTTTAAAGGTTTTGAAGGAGTTTCGGACTCCCCTTGCCGATCAATATACTCCCGGAGATGAGCTGACGGTTTCTCTTTTTCAGACCGGTGATTTTGTTGATGTTGAGGGTCTTTCCAAAGGAAAAGGATTCCAGGGTGTCATGAAACGCCACCACTTCGGCGGTGGTCGCGCGACTCACGGTTGCTCCGTTTCGCATCGTGCTCCAGGGTCTATTGGACAGCGTACTTATCCCGGAAAAGTTTTTAAGGGAAAAAGAATGGCCGGTCGTATGGGTGGGGATCAGGTGACTGTTAAAAATTTACGTGTTGCTGGCATTGAGCCTGAAAGAAATTTGCTTTTGGTGCGTGGGGCTGTGCCGGGCGCTAATAGTGGTATTGTTATTATTCATTCTGTTTCAGGTGATTTTGAAAAAAGATTTCTGGAAACAAAAAAGAAAGACGAAAAAGCAAGTTAAGGAGAATTCATGGGAACTCTTAATGTAGTTAATGCTGAAAAGAAAAAAGTGGGAGAAGTGTCTCTTCCCGATGCCGTATTGTCCGACAAACTTAACAAGGCCGTTTTATACCAGGCTGTTAAAACTTATTTGGCAGGTCAGCATCATGGAACTGTACGTACAAAAACACGATCGGAAGTTAATTTCACCACCAAGAAAGTTTATCGCCAAAAAGGAACGGGTGGAGCCCGTCACGGTTCGATGAAATCCTCTCCCTTTGTGGGTGGGGGGCGCGTCCATGGTCCCAAGCCACGTGATTATTCCTTGGGGGCCAATAAAAAAGTAAGAGCCCTTGCATTGCGTGAAGCGCTTCGCAGTGGGTTGCAAGACGGAAAAGTGGTTGTTTTGGATGCTCTTCATTTTAAGGAAATCAAAACCAAGCTTGCGGCTCAAGTTTTTGGCAAGTTGGGGCTTAAATCGGCCTTGGTTGTGTTGGATAAAAAGACGGATGTTATTGAAAAATCAATCCGTAATTTGAAAGGATTTAAGACCATTTTGGCCAATCAGCTCAATGTGTTTGATCTGTTGAAGTACCCCCAGGTTCTTTTTACCCAGGAATCATTTGGGATGGTTAACGAAAGATATTTGAAAGGGTAGGGGGAAGCCCTTACATAGAGGTTACTATGGATTTGCATCAAATTATAAAGAAGCCACTGATCACTGAAAAGGCTGTGAAGGCTCAAGGGACAGGTCCTCGTTACGCTTTTGTGGTTGACCTTAAAGCCACAAAAACACAGATAAGAGCCGCTATTGAACAGCTTTTTAACGTGAATGTGACGGGCATTAATACGGCCATCATTCGCGGCAAAATGAAGCGAGTCGGTCGCAGTGTTGGCCAGAAGTCAAATTGGAAAAAGGCTCTTGTGAATCTTAAAGAAGGTGAAAAAATCGAACTTTTTGAAGGAGTATAAGCGTGAAGACCTATCAACCAAAAACGCCCAGTTTAAGGCATAAAACGACAAACGATTTTTCGGATATTACAAAAGTGGTCCCGGAAAAGACTCTTGTTGAAAAACTGACTCGCTCTTACGGACGAGATGTCTATGGGCATTTGACCAGTCGGCATCGTGGGGGTGGGCATAAAAGAGTTTATCGTAAGATCGATTTTGCAAGAAACAAGCTTGATGTCCCTGCTAAAGTTGCGGGCATTGAATATGATCCAAACCGTTCGGCTCGTATTGCTCTTTTGCATTATCTCGACGGGGAAAAACGCTATATCGTTGCTCCGGATGGCTTAAAGGTAGGCAGCAAGGTTGTTTCATCCGATAAAGAAATTGATATCAACATGGGCAATGCCCTTTTGTTAAAGAATATTCCCACGGGTACCAATATTTATAATATTGAACTTAAGCCCGGTGCAGGAGGGCAAATGGTGCGTAGCGCTGGTTGCATGGCCCAACTCATGGCTAAAGAAGGACGATACGCCCAAGTACGTCTTCCTTCAGGTGAGGTTCGTTTGGTTCTTTTGCAATGTCGTGCCACCGTCGGTCAGGTTTCCAACCTGGATCATGAAAATATCACCATAGGAAAAGCAGGCCGTTATCGTTGGTTGGGCTGGAGACCGCATACACGTGGTACAGCCATGAATCCCGTTGACCATCCTCACGGCGGGGGTCACGGTCGTGACCATGGGGGGCGTAATCCTGTGACACCTTGGGGTAAATGTACGCGTGGTATGAAGACGCGTAAAAATAAGAGAACACAACGCTTTATCGTAAAAGAGAGGAACGCTTAATTATGGGTCGCTCGATTAAAAAAGGTCCTTTTGTAGATTTGCATTTGGCCAAAAAAGTGGATGATTCTGTTCGTAATAACAATAAAAAGGTGATCAAAACTTGGTCGCGTCGCTCAACAATTACTCCCGATTTTATCGGATTGACTTTTGCGGTTCATAATGGCCGCAAGTTCATCCCTGTGTTTGTCACTGAAAACATGGTGGGGCATAAATTGGGTGAGTTTGCTGCAACTCGCACCTTTATGGTTCATTCAGGGGACCGTAAAGTGAAGGCGGATGAAGGACCCAGATCTCCTGCTCCCGCAGCCAAATAATTTATGACTGTAGGGGCCCCCATAAAGAAATTGGAAGCCCGTACTTACTAACAATGGAAGCAAAAGCAAAATTTACATATATTCGTCAATCGCCAAGAAAGCTTCGGCTGGTGGTTGATTTGGTTCGTGGTAAAGGTGTTCAGGAAGCCCTGGATTGCTTAAAGTTCCAACGTAAAGTTGGAGCGGTCGATGTAAGCAAACTAATTCGTTCAGCGGTGGCCAATGCCCTTCAAAAGGGAGGTGCCCGTGCTGACAGGCTTTTTGTAAAAACGATTATGGTTGATCAGGCAGCTATCATGAAACGGTTTATGCCCCGCGCTAAAGGCTCGGCATCTTCCATTCAGAAAAAGTTGTCCCACATGACTGTTGTCTTAGACGAAAGGATTTAATCGAATGGGTCAAAAAACGCATCCAATTGGTTTTCGTATCGGGATTATCCGACCTTGGCTTTCAAAATGGTATGCCAAAAAAGAGTATGCCAAATGGCTCCACGAGGACATCAAATTTAGAGACCTGATCAAAAAACGGTTACAGGGCATGGGTATTGCCAAAATCGATATCGATCGTGCCTCAACCAAGGTCAAAATTATCATCCATACTTCTCGTCCCGGGTTGGTTATCGGTAAAAAAGGAAGCGGCATTGATGCCCTTAAAGTTGATTTACAGAAAATGACCAAGAACGAAGTATTTTTAAACATCCAGGAAGTACGTCGTCCGGAATTGGATGCCTACCTGGTTGCCGAAAATATTGCTCTTCAGTTAGAACGTCGTGTGGCTTATCGTCGTGCCATGAAAAAGGCCGTGCAGATGTCTCTTAAGTTTGGAGCCAAGGGGATTAAAATCAAGTGTGGCGGGCGTTTGGCAGGTTCTGAAATTGCCCGTTCGGAATGGTATCGTGAAGGCAGAGTTCCCTTGCATACCTTGCGTGCCGATATCGATTATGGTCTGGCTGAAGCCAACACCACCTACGGAATTATTGGCGTAAAGGTTTGGATTTATCGTGGAGATGTGGTGATTCAATAGGGTAGGGGCCCCCGCGGTGCGGGGACCGTACAAAATTTATGTTAATGCCGAAAAAAGTAAAATATCGAAAGCAACAAAAAGGCCGTGTTCGTGGTCGTGCTTGCCGTGGGGTTAATCTTGCTTTTGGTGATTATGCCCTGCAAGTTTTGCAATCGGGTTTTATCAAAACCCGCCAGATTGAAGCGGGCCGTATTGCCATGAGCCGTTTCATCAAACGCGGCGGGAAAATCTGGATTCGTATTTTTCCTGACAAGCCCTTAACCAAAAAGCCTCTTGAAACACGTATGGGAAAGGGAAAAGGCTCTCCTGAAGATTGGGTTGCCCCTGTTCAGGAAGGAAAAATTATTTATGAAATGGAAGGGGTTGCCCCTGATGTTGCCAAGAGGGCCTTAGAACTTGCTTCTCACAAAATTGGCTTAAGAACAAAAATTATAACCCGGGAGAATTATCGTGACGCCTAAAGATTTAAGAGAAAAAACAGATACGGAATTAAAAAAACTTAAAGCCGAATGGAAGACGGAGCTTTTTCATCTCAAGGTGAAAAAAGTAACGGGCCAGTTGGAAAAAACTCACCGCATTCGTGAAGTGAAAAAGGACCTGGCGCGGCTTTTAACCATTGAACAACAAAAGGCCTAGTAGTGACAATCCTAGGATTGTCACTACAGAAACGTCACTACATAGAACATTTTTATGGATATCTTAAAAAAAGAACTCATGGGTAAAGTGGTAAGCAACAAGATGAGCAAAACGGTTGTTGTCGAAACTTCACGTCAAGTGAGACACCCAAGCTTTAAAAAATATTATACCAAGCGCAAAAAATTCAAGGCCCATGATGAAAAAAATGAATGCCAGATCGGAGATACGGTTTTAGTTCGTGAATGTCGTCCTCTTAGTCGTGAAAAATGTTGGACGGTCACCAAGATTGTTGAAAAAGCAGTTGCTGTTTAATTTCATTCTTTTGTCAGCTTTTGACAAAAAGGGATTGGGGTATTGTTTATGATTCAAATGACAACGGTACTTAATTCGGCCGATAACTCAGGAGCCAAAAAGCTTTTTTGCATCAAAGTTTTGGGAGGTACCCGAAGAAAATATGCCACCATCGGCGATATTATTGTTGTGGCTGTTAAAGAAGCACTTCCCAATGCCAAGGTGAAAAAAGGGGATGTCAAAAAGGGTGTTATTGTTCGTACATGCAAGGAAATTCGCCGCCCGGATGGGACTTATATCCGTTTTGATGAAAATTCGATTGTTCTTATTGACAACAATGGTGAACCCATCGGTACCCGTATTTTCGGGCCCGTGGCTCGTGAATTAAGGGCCAAAAAATTCATGAAAATTATTTCTTTGGCACCCGAGGTTTTGTAGGAAATTAAGGAAGGTAAGATTATGGCATTAGCATTAAAGCGAGATGACACCGTCATGGTGATCACCGGAAAAGAAAAAGGAAAAACCGGGAAGATACTCAAGTTTGTGAGTGAGAATAACCGTGTTTTGATTGAAAAAATCAATATGGTTAAAAGGCATTCAAAACCCACCAAGGCTAATCCCCAAGGAGGCATTTTGAGTAAGGAAGCCAGCATTCACCTTTCTAATATCATGTATTATTGCGGCAAATGTGCAAAACCCGTTCGTCTTGGAGCTAAAACTCTTAAAGATGGAAAAAAAGTGCGTATTTGTCGCAAATGTAACGAGGTCTTGGATAAGACATAAAGTTTATGATCAAGCAATTTTACGAAAAAGAAGTTATTCCCAAGCTTATGAAAGAGCTGGGTGTGACTAATAAAATGAATGTTCCCCGTTTGACAAAAATCGTGGTGAATAGCTGTGTCTCTGAAGCGACACAAAACTCCAAGATTTTGGATACGGTGGCAAAAGAGATTGCCATGATTACCGGACAAAAGCCGGCTGTTCGTCGGGCACGAAAATCCATTGCCAGTTTCAAATTAAGAGAAGGCATGCCTATTGCGTGCACCGTTACTTTGCGCCGGAATTCTATGTATGATTTTTATGCCAAACTTGTTCATGTAGCCTTTCCGCGTTCCCGCGATTTTAAAGGCTTGCCCAAACGTGGTTTTGACGGGCATGGCAATTATACTGTGGGGATCACTGAGCAGATTATTTTTCCCGAAATTTCATCCGACAAGGTGGATAAGGTCCGGGGAATGAACATCACTCTTGTAACGACAGCAAAAAATGATCGCGAAGGGGAACTTTTGCTGCGTTCCATGGGTTTCCCATTGAGAGGTTAGTTTAAAATTATGGCTAAGACGTCACTTATTGTTAAAGCAAGTAGAAAACCAAAGTTTAAGGTTCGGGGCTATAATCGCTGCCACGTTTGTGGCCGTCCCCGTGCTTTTATTCGTAAATTTTGTTTGTGCCGATTGTGTTTTCGGTTACGGGCCCTGCGTGGTGAATTGCCGGGTGTAACCAAAGCCAGCTGGTAGTTTTTATTTGAGGAATTTTTATGACCACTGATCCCATTGCAGATTTATTGACCCGAATTCGGAACGGCTTAAAGGCACGCCATGCTTCCGTCAAAATACCTTCTTCAAAAGTGAAAGAAGAAATTTTGAAAATTTTTAAACAAGAAGGCTTTATCAGTAGCTATGTAAAAGAAGAGGTTGCTCCCCAGGCCCAATTAACGGTTTTTTTAAAATACGACTTAAATAAAAAATCGACCATTCGCAAAATGAATCGGGTGTCCAGATCAGGTCGTCGTATTTATCGTGGTTATCGGGATATTAAGCCCTTGCTTAAAGGCAGTGGAGTGCAGGTGCTTTCAACGCCCAAGGGTATTATTTCTGATCGAGAAGCTCGTCATTCAAAGATTGGTGGCGAAGTGTTGTGTCAAATTTGGTGATGTAAGAAAGGGTATGTATGTCACGTACAGGTAAAAAACCAGTCGTTCTTCCGGACAAGGTCAAGGCAAAAGTGGCCCAAAATAATTGTCATGTTGAAGGCCCCTTGGGGAAGCTGGATTTAAATTTTGAATCTTTTGTTACAGTGGAAGCCACTGACAAGCATCTTGTGATAAAGCGCAAAGATGACAGTGGTGAGGCCAGACGGGCCCATGGTTTGTATCGTGCCCTTATTCAAAACATGGTCAAAGGTGTTTCGGAAGGGTTTAAGAGAAATTTGCAAATTGAAGGAGTGGGATTTCGTGCGGATGTTGCAGGGCAAATCCTGAATCTGACTTTGGGTTTTTCCCATCCCATTAATTTTGCCATTCCTGCAGGAATAAAGATTGCCGTTGATAAGCAGACCAAACTCAGTGTTACGGGATGTAACCGTGATCTTGTAGGGCAGGTCGCTGCCAATATTCGCGCCCTTCGTCCTCCTGAACCATACAAGGGTAAGGGAATTCGTTATGAAGATGAAGTGATTGTGCGTAAACAGGGTAAGGCGGCTGCCGGAGCTGGAGGTGGAAAATAATTATGTCACTAAGTAAACTTGAAATGAGGGGTAAAAGAAAGAGACGTATTCGCAAGAAAATTTCAGGGACTCCTGAATGCCCACGCCTTTCCATCTATAAAAGTCTTAAGTATGTTTATGCCCAGATCGTTGATGATATTAGCGGAAAGACTTTGGCTTTCGCCCATTCGATGGAAAATAAAAAGGGTGGAAGCAATAAGCAGGCAGCCAGTCAGGTAGGAGCTCTTATTGCCCAAAAGGCAAAAAGCTTAAACATTCAAAAGGTGGCCTTTGACCGTAATGGCTATTTGTATCATGGGGTTGTTCAAAGTTTGGCTGAAGCGGCCCGCAAAGAAGGATTAAAATTTTAATAAGAGGGTTTTTTACACATGTCAGAACAATTACAGAAAGTTATTGATAGCCCCGAAGGTGAACAAAATCTTGTCACCGACAGAGTTGTACACATAAGCCGCGTGGCCAAAGTGGTGAAGGGCGGACGTCGTTTCAGTTTTTCAGCATTGGTTGTTTCAGGCGATGGCAAGGGAAAGGTCGGTTATGGTTTAGGTAAGGCGGCAGAAGTTCCTGAAGCCATTAAAAAAGCTTCCCAAAGGGCTCGCAAACAAATGATTGTGGTGGCTTTGGAAGGTAAAAGTATTCCTCACGATGTTTTAGGACGTTTTGGGGCTGCCAAGGTTTTGCTTCGTTCAGCCAAGCCCGGTACCGGTGTTATTGCCGGAGGCGTGGTACGTGCCATTGTTGAAACAGCGGGGATACACGATATTTTATCCAAGTGTTTGGGAACGCGAAATCCGCACAATGTTCTGAAGGCCACTTTCGAAGGCTTACAAAGTTTGAGATCGTTGCGTAAAAGGACGGAAGTTGTTGCAGGAGAAACCCTATGAGCCAAAATAAAAAAATGAAAATCAAGTTGGTTCATAGTGTTGCCGGTTGCAATGTGAGACAAAGACAAACAGTAAAAGGTTTGGGTTTAACCAAAATAAACCAGGTGAAAGAAATTCAGGATACACCTGCATTAAGAGGAATGGTACGTAAGGTCGTGCATCTGGTTTCGGTTTTGTGAGGACAAATTTATGTTGTTGAATCAATTAAGGGCACCTAAAGGTGCCGTCAAAGGAAAGAAAAGACGTGGCCGCGGAGAATCTTCCGGTTTGGGTAAAACATCTGGGCGTGGACACAAGGGGCAAAAGGCTCGTGCGGGTGGTTTTCATAAAACAGGTTTTGAAGGGGGACAAATGCCACTTCAACGCCGTATTCCCAAAAGAGGGTTCCGTCCTTTGAGTCGCATAGAATATGCTGTTGTGAATGTAGGGCAATTGGCCAAGTTTACCGCCAATGCCCAGGTGGATGGCCAAGCTTTGCTTGATGCGGGGTTGGTTCATTCCAAGCAAGATGCCAAAGCGATTAAAATTTTGGGTGAAGGCGAATTAAAGGTCAGTCTTGTAGTAAAAGCGCATCGTTTTTCTGAGTCGGCTCGCCAAAAGATTGAAAAAGCCGGTGGACAAGCAGTTCAAGCATAAAGGGGGTACATAGTGTCTGAAGGGGGCTTTAGCGGAGTTGCCAAAATTCCAGAGCTGCGTAAAAAGCTTATTTTTACGGTGTTGATGTTGGCCATTTATCGGTTAGGGGTTTTTATCCCGACTCCCGGTATTAATGTAGAAGCCTTAAAGAAATTTTTTGCACAAGGATCGTTCTTTGACATTTTTAATTTATTTTCCGGTGGCGCCCTTGACCAGTTTTCCGTTTTTGCCCTGGGGATTATGCCCTATATTAGTGCTTCCATTATTTTGCAGCTTTTGGCTGTTTCGATACCCAGCCTTCAAAAGCTTCAAAAAGAAGGCGAATATGGGCGTAAAAAAATCACCCAGTATACGCGTTACGGAACGGTGTTTCTTTCCCTGATCCAGGGTTTTGGCATCAGTTATGGCTTGGAACAGCAGCAGGTTTTGTTGCCCGGTGTTGGGGGGATTGGTTTTTATATAACCACCATGCTCACATTGGCGGCAGGAACCTCGTTTATCATGTGGTTGGGGGAACAAATATCGGAACGGGGTGTCGGTAACGGCATTTCGCTGATCATCTTTTCAGGGATTGTTACCCGAATCCCCGGTAGTTTTCGGGATGCCTGGAGCACCAAAGAACAGTTCGCCGGCCTTTTGGGTTTTTTGTTTTTACTGGTTTTTATTTTTGCGGTGATTGCGGTGATTATCTTCTTTGAACGGAGCCAACGACGCATCCCCATCCAATATGCCAAAAGGGTGATCGGACGTAAAATGTATGGGGGACAGAGCACGCATTTACCCTTGAAGCTCAACATGGCTGGAGTGATACCACCCATCTTTGCTTCTTCCCTTATTTTGTTTCCGGCAACCATCGTTCAATTTTGGAAGGATGAAAGACTCCAGACGATGGCCAGTTTTCTGACCCAGGGGTGGTTTCACGATGTCCTGTATGTGGGGCTTATCATCTTTTTTACTTATTTTTATACAGCGGTCACTTTTAACCCCATGGATGTGTCTGAAAATTTGAAAAAGAACGGTGGCTATATTCCGGGAATTAGGCCAGGAAAGTCCACTTCTGATTTTATTGACCGCATTTTAAGTCGTCTTACGTTGGGTGGGGCTTTGTACATGGCTGGGATTTGTATCCTTCCCAGTCTGATGATCAGTCAATTTGGTATTCCGGCAACTCTTGCTTCAACCTTTGGTGGTACTTCGTTGTTGATTGTAGTGGGTGTGGCCATGGATACAGTGGCCCAAATGGAATCGTACCTACTCACACGAAGTTACGAAGGTTTCTTGGGCGGACGGGCTGGAAAATTCAGAGGGAGACGTGTTTGAGACTTGTACTTCTAGGGCCGCCTGGATCAGGAAAAGGGACACAATCTCTTTTCTTGCATGAAAAGATCAAGGTGCCCTCAATATCCACGGGGGATATTTTTCGGGAAGCATGCCGAAATAAAACCCTGTTGGGTATGAAGGTGGCCGAGTTCATGGCTTCGGGCCAACTGGTTCCCGATGATGTGGTCCTTGAAATTATCGAAGATCGGCTGTCGCAAAGGGATTGTCAGCAAGGTTATATTCTGGATGGCTTTCCACGAACTGAGGTTCAAGCCAAGGTTTTTGACAAGAAACTCAAAAATAGGCGTGAGTTCCTGGATTATGTCTTGAATTTTGAGGTAGATGATGCCGATTTGGTTGTTCGGCTATCAGGCCGAAGGCAGTGTAGTCGGTGTGGGGCTGGTTACCATGCCAGTTTTGCTCCTCCCTCAACGGAAGGAGTTTGTGACCGCTGTGGGGCGAAACTTTTTCAGCGTGAGGACGATAAAGAGGAAACAATTCGGCGTCGGCTAAAAATATACAAAGAGCAGACAAAACCCCTGATTCAATATTACAAGCAAAAAGGGATATTGAAAAATATTAAGGGGCAGGGTGAAGCCAAGGAAGTTTTTGACCTTATCTCCAAGGAGATTGGAATTTATTGAATGATTATTTTGAAGTCCAAGGACGAGATTAATAAGATGGAAAAGGCCAACCAGATTGTGGCCCATGTTCTTTCAAAACTAAGTGAAGTGGTGGCTCCCGGAATAACCACCAATGATTTGGACAGAATTGCCGAAGAACTCATCCGTAAAAAAGGGGGAATTCCCACTTTTATCGGGTATCGCGGTTATCCAAAGTCATTGTGTCTATCGGTGAATGAGGAAGTGGTTCATGGAATCCCTGGTAAAAAAGTCCTCAAAGAAGGGGATATTGTCGGGATCGATTGTGGGGTGACCTATGATGGTTTTGTAGGGGATTCTGCCCTAACAGTGGGTGTGGGAACTGTGAGTGAGGAAGCGAAGAATCTCATGAGGGTGACCGAGGAAAGTCTTCAAAAAGCCATTACCCAAGTGGTAGAAGGAAACAGGGTTGGCGATATCGGTTTTGCAGTTCAAAGCCATGCCGAGAAAAACGGTTATTCTGTTGTTCGTGATTTTATTGGGCATGGAATTGGTCGTCAAATGCATGAAGAACCCCAAGTGCCCAATTATGGAGTCAAGGGCACGGGGCCACGTATTAAAGTGGGAATGGTTTTAGCCATAGAACCCATGGTGAACATGGGGACGCACGAAGTGGAAGTATTAGCCGACGGTTGGACCGTGGTGACCAAGGATAAAAAATGGTCGGCTCATTTTGAACACTCCATAGCCTGTACCGATACAGGGCCGGTGGTGTTAAGCAGAAGGAATTGATTGATGTTGTCCATGTAGGGACAATCCTAGGATTGTCCCTACCAGACGTTTGGTAAGCGATAAATGGCCAAAGAAGATGCAATAGAAGTTGAAGGAACAGTGCTTGAACCATTGCCCAATGCCATGTTCCGTGTGGAGCTTGAAAATGGGCATAAAGTGTTGGCCCATATTTCAGGTAAAATGCGCATGCATTTTATCAAAATTTTACCGGGGGATAAGGTTAAAGTTGAATTATCTCCCTATGATTTAACACGTGGACGAATTACTTACAGGTCCAAGTGATGAAAAATTGAGTTGTGGTTTATGGGTTCTGGGTTGGCAGTCTTGACTGTCCGTCTCATAACTCATAACTCATAACTCATAACTTAAATGAAAGTACGTTCTTCAGTTAAAAAAATTTGTGACAAATGCAAGATTGTGCGCCGTGTTGGACGCATCCGTGTTATTTGTTCAAACAAAAGACATAATCAGAGACAAGGGTAATTTGGGTGCGGTCATAAACCGTTTATTAAAAGACAATTCCAGAATTGTCTTGATACCTGGGTAACCAACAGAAAGAGGAAAGAAAATGCCAAGAATAGCAGGAGTTGATATTCCGCCACGTAAAAGAATAGAAGTGGCTCTTACCTATATTTATGGAATTGGTAATACCCGTTCTTCTTCCATTTTGGATGAAACAGGTATTTCCGGTGATTTGCGAGCCGAGCAATTAACTGACGACCAAATAGCCAAAATAAGGGCGGTTATTGATGCAAAATATGTTGTTGAAGGAAATTTGCGTCGTGACGTTGCCATGAACATCAAGCGACTGATTGATCTTGGTTCTTATCGTGGGTCACGGCACAAGAAGGGGCTTCCCGCTCGCGGGCAACGGACGAAAACCAATTCACGAACCAGAAAAGGTCCCCGTAAAACTGTGGCCGGAAAAAAGAAGGCCCCGTCACCGAAATAATTTGGAGAACTATCATTTATGGCAACCAAACAGAATTTACCTACCATTAGCGCTGAACCGACCGCCAAAAAAGGCGGAAAGGCAGCTGCTGGTGCAGAAGATAAAAAAGGTTACAAGAAAAAGAAAAGCAAAAAGAATGTGTCCCAAGGAATTGCACACATTCAGGCTTCTTTTAATAACACCATCATTACCATTACAGATGTCCAGGGGAATACCTTATCCTGGGGATCTGCCGGGATGAGCGGTTTTAAGGGGTCAAGAAAATCCACTCCATTTGCGGCTCAGATAGCTGCCGATGATGCCGCCAGAAAGGCCAGTGAACATGGCTTGAAATCGGTTGTGGCTTATATTAAAGGCCCTGGGGCTGGGCGTGAATCAGCTTTGCGTGCCATTGGGGCTGCAGGGATTCGCATTACCAAAATCCAGGATATTACTCCAATTCCTCATAATGGGTGCCGGCCACCTAAAAAGAGAAGGGTATAATTTATTTATGGCTCGATATAATAATTCAGTGTGTCGTCTTTGTCGTCGTGAAGGTTTAAAGCTCTTTTTAAAAGGTGATCGTTGTTTCACCGAAAAGTGTGCCATTGAGCGTCGCGAGTATGCTCCAGGCCAACACGGGCAAATGCGTAAAACAAAACCTTCGGAGTTTGGTGTTCAATTGCGCGAAAAGCAGAAAATTCGACAGTACTATGGTATTTTGGAACGCCAATTTGCACGTATTTTCACGAAGGCGGAACGTCTTAAAGGAATGGCCGGGGATAACCTGATCAAACTTTTGGAGTCCCGTCTTGATAACATGGTTTATCGTCTTGGTTTTGCCAATTCACGACGTGAAGCACGTCTGCTTATCACCCAGAGCCATTTCTTGGTGAACGGCAAAAAACTGACCATTCCTTCGGCTTACGTAAAGCCCGGGGATGTTGTTTCAGTGAAGGACAAAAGCAAGCAGGTAGCTCGTATTGTGGGAGCTTTGGAAGCCAGCGAACGTCGTGGCATTCCTGAGTGGTTGGAAATTGATCGCGAAAAAGTTTCTGGCACCATCAAGGCCATTCCTGAACGTATTCAAATTACACAACCCATGAATGAGAACCTTGTTGTTGAGTATTATTCAAAATAATCACCCTTTTGGAGGAACCCCATGACCCTTAATTATAAAAACTGGAGAAGTTTGATTCGCCCCAAATCCCTGGAGCTGGAAAAAGAAACACATACAGCCAACTATGGCAAGTTTGAAGCAAAACCCCTCGAACGTGGTTTTGGTTTGACTTTGGGTAATAGTTTAAGACGTATTCTTCTTTCATCATTGCAAGGCGCCGCCATTGTTTCTGTCAAAATTGATGGCGTCATGCACGAATTTTCGACTCTGCCCGGTGTTAAAGAAGACATCACCAACATTATTCTGAATTTAAAAGAATTAAAGCTGAAGCTTTTACACGGTGAATCAGCCACCATGACCCTGGAAGCAAAAACAGCCGGTCAGGTTTATGCCAGAGATATCAATACCGGAGGGGCCGTTGAAATTTTAAATCCGGATCATCTTATTGCCACCCTGGGAGAAGATGGAAAACTGGTCATGGAACTTCAGGTAAAACTGGGAAAAGGATATTGCTTGGCTGAAGACAACAAGACGGCAGAGGCTCCTGTGGGAACCATTTTTGTTGATTCCAGTTTTTCACCCATTGAACGGGTCAACTATAATGTGACCAACGCCCGTGTGGGTCAAAACACTGACTTTGACTGTTTAATTTTGGAAGTGTGGAACAATGGTTCCGTTCTTCCGGAAGATGCCGTGGCCTTTGCAGCGAAAATTTTGAAGGAACAACTTCAAATTTTCATCAATTTTGAAGAAGGTCAGGAACCCGTTGAAATTGAACTGCCCCAAGAAGAAGACACACTCAACGAAAACCTGAATCGTCGTGTGGAGGAACTTGAGCTTTCAGTTCGTTCCGCCAATTGTCTTCAAAATGCCAATATCAAATATATCGGTGAGTTGGTTCAGAAAAGTGAAATGGAAATGCTTAAAACCAAGAATTTTGGACGCAAATCCTTAAATGAGATCAAGGAAATTTTAAGCGAAATGGGTTTGGGACTGGGTTTGAAGATTGATGGTTGGTTTCCACCCACTGAAGAGCCAAAGCCATCGACGGAAGAGGTTGTTTGATCCTTCGACTCAAACTTTAGCCCCTTGGGGCCGAAATAAAAAAACGGATCAACTCAGGATGAAACTCGGGGGCTTGCTCCCGAGTTGTTCATATTTTCATTATGTTTTTTTGTCATCTGGCATGATGAGTGCCTAAGATGACATGTCTGGAGACACGTTATGAGACATCGGGTTGCAGGAAGAAAATTAGGACGTACCACAGAACATCGTTGGGCCATGTTTCGCAATATGGCTGCAGCAATCGTTCAACATGAAAGAATTGAAACGACGCTGCACAAGGCCAAGGAAATGAGGGGTTTTGCAGACCATCTTATTACTTTGGGCAAAAAAGGCACTTTGGCGGCTCGTCGCGATGCTTTTAATCTGGTTCGTTCCAAAGACCTGGTCAGAAAAATATTTGCTGATTTGGCTCCCCGTTTCAAAGATCGTGCCGGTGGTTATACGCGTGTTTTAAAGCTTGGATTCAGGCATGGAGATTCTGCTCCCATGGCCATTATTGAGTATGTTGAAGGATTGGCCAGCAATACCGACAAACAGGGAGAGGCTTCTCAAGGCAAGGTTGAAGCTAAAAAGAAACCCGTAAAAGCGACAAAGGCGCCTAAAACTGAAAAAGCCAAGGAATCCAAGGTGGCCAAAAAAGAAGAAAAGAAAACAAAAAAGTAGGGGCAAATTTGACCGGTCACCGAGCGTAGTCGAGGTGGCCCCTTCGACTCCGCTCAGGGACCAGCGAGCAATTAACGCCCAAACATCATTTCTTGAACCCTTTTAACGAAAGATCAATTCTCTATTTTTTTCTACTCCTTTTAGGGGCTGCTTTTTTTATTCTCTTAAAACCATTTCTTATTGCTCTTTCTCTGGCCGCCATTCTGTGCATCCTGTTTTATTCCATTTATGAAAATTTTTTTCTGAGGTTTTTGAAGAAGCCTTATCTTGCCTCCTTTTTTTGTACCTTTACCATTTTTCTTCTTTTGGTTTTCCCGAGTGGAGTTGTGATCGCCCTTTTGACAAACCAGGTCATTCATGTTGTTGCCGATTTAAATGCCCAGGGTTTTTTGGACAGGCTTACCCATGTTGAGTTTTATGCAAATCATATACGCCCCTATCTGGAGTTTGTTCAAGCCAAGCTGGGCCTGGAAATAGATGCAAATCAGATTCTAAAGCAGATTGGGGTTAAATCAGCCGAGTCTATTTACAATTTTTCTCCCAAGGTTTTAAGCCGTACAGCCACTTTTGCTTTTAGTTTTTTTGTGATGCACTTAAGCGTGTTTTTCTTGTTTATCGAAGGAAAAAAATTGTTCCAGATTTTTCTGGATATCGCCCCCTTGGCTGAACGCTATGAACGAAGGCTGGCTCTTGAATGTAAAAACATGATCCATGCCACAGTGTGGGGGTACTTGCTTACGGCATTGGTTCAGGCCTTGCTTGCCTGGGCCTGTTTTGCCTTTGTCGGTTTAAACGCCTCGCTTATTTTTGCGGTTCTTACCTTTTTTATGTCGATGGTGCCCATTGTGGGAGCGACCTCTGTCTGGCTTCCCATGGGTGTCTGGTTTCTGATTCAGGGGGATACGCATAATGGCTTGATTGTCCTTGTTTATGGGGCTTTGATTATTTCAGGAATTGATAATATTTTAAAACCTCTCATCATGCGCGGCAAAGTTCAAATCCCCATCCTTCTCATTTTCTTTTCACTGATTGGAGGCATGGCCCTCTTTGGCCCCATCGGCATTCTTTTTGGCCCCGTCATTACGGCCTTATTTTTGGCCTGTATCCGCATTTATCGTGAAGAATTTGTTTTAAGGGGTCATAAGTAACCATTTCTTTTAAGATTCCCATTGGACAAGCCATCGGCTTTTTGCCACAATGTTTTTCTATGTCCCACCATATTCTCATAGCTGATGATGATAGAGATTTTACCAGTGTTTTAAGGGAGTTATTGGAAGGTTTTGGCTACAAAGTCACCTGTGCCCATGACGGAGTGGTGGCCTATGAACTAGCCCAAAAAATCAAACCAAATTTGATTATCTTGGATTGGAAGATGCCCTCGGGAAAAGGATCGGCTGTTCTTGAGATGCTCCGGGAAAAGCAGCTGACCAAAGAGATACCCGTCATTATTCTCAGTGGAGCTTCTGAGCCGGGAATGGATGCATGGGCCAAAAGTTTGGGGGTCAAGGCTCGGTTTCAAAAACCCTACGAAGCCCAGAAACTTTTAGGGGCGGTCAAAAATATTTTGGATCCCGCCAACTAGTACTTCGACAATTTAATAATGATCTTTTAAGATCATTATTAAATTGCTCAGCACTAGTCCTGAGCAAATTAGTAGAATAAATATTAATTTGTCGAAGGACTAGATTTTTTCATATTTCAAAAAATAATTCGTTCTTCCCAACTTCTTCCATTTGTTTTCAAAATAAGATTCAGACAGTTCTTCTATGCGTTGCGAGAAGGTTTCCGGATGCATTGTGTTTTTAAACCCGGAAATTTTTGTCATATTTTCCAGAACCCAATCGATATAATTTTTGTCATCACTGGCCATGATTAAATGGCCTCTCTTTTTAAGGTGAAAAGAAAGAAGGGTGATGAACTCCACACTCAACAACCGGCGAAAGGCATGACGCCCCTTGGGCCAAGGGTCTGGAAAAAGCACCATGATGGTTTCAAAACTTCCTTCTTCTTTAAAATAAAAAGGGAGCACAATGCGTGCATTCCCACCAAAAAGGAGAATATTATTGAGCCCTCGTTTAGGAATACGCTCCTTTAATTTGTAAAAACGTTTTTTCCCTATTTCAATGGCGACAAATCTTTTGGTGGGATTACTTTTGGCCAGTCCAAACAGGACATCCCCACGTCCAGGTCCGATTTCCAAAACATCCCCTTTAAAACGTGTTTCATTTTCCGGGAAGAGAAGGATCTTTTTTGTACTTTCAAACTGAAATGGAAATTCTTTGTGGTTCATGGTTTGCATGGTAGGGGCGATTCATGAATCGCCCTTACACTCTTACAATTCTGTTGCTCCCATCTTTTTCAAGCTGCATAATTCTTCCATGCCTGCTAGTTCCCCTCCCATTTTGGATAGTGCCATTGACCGTTTTTTGCAATTCATCCTTGTGGAAAAGGGTTTGGCCAAAAAAACCCTTGAGGCTTACGGAAGCGATCTGGCTTTGTTTCATGCCTTTGTCATCAAGAAAAAAATAAGGGATTTGGCTTCTATCACCACCGAAGATATTGTCACTTTTTTAATGCATCGCAAGAATGGCGGGGCCAAATCACGAACCCTGGCACGTAATCTGGTGGTGCTGCGTTCTTTTTTCAGTTTTTGTTATGCAGAAAATTTATTGTCCCATGATTTGACTTCACTCTTAGATCTTCCCAAAATTTTGCCCAAGTTACCCCATGCTTTATCTGGGCTCGATGTGGAAAAATTGCTTTCGGCTCCTGCTACAAATACTTTGCATGGGTTGCGTGACAAAGCCATGCTCGAACTTCTCTATGCGGCGGGTTTGCGGGTTTCTGAATTAGTGGGATTAAAACTCAATCAGCTTCACATGCAGTCGGGCTATGTCCTGGCTTTTGGAAAAGGGTCCAAAGAGCGGGTGGTTCCCGTAGGCCAGTCGGCTTTAAAAGCCTTGGATGTCTACTTGAAAGAAGGAAGATCCCGTCTTTTGGGAAAGCGTTTAAGCTCGTATGTTTTTGTGACTCATCGTGGGCAAAATATGACCCGCCAAATGTTTTGGACGCATATCAAAAAATACGGTCGGGCTTGTGGAATCAAAACAGAAATTAGTCCCCATGTGCTTCGGCATTCTTTTGCGACTCATTTGTTGGATGGGGGGGCTGATTTGCGATCACTACAGGTGATGCTTGGGCATGCCGATATTTCAACAACCCAGATTTATACGCATGTAAGTAGAAAAAAATTGATTGAAGTGCACGAAAAATTTCATCCCCGGGGTTAGAAACCCTAGGGTTAGAAACCCAATTCTAAAAATCCACCCACCCCATCTGACGAATAAACAGAAAAACGGACATTTTCGCTTAGCTTCACATTGCTGGTATTTTGATAAATATTGTTCATCCCTGTTTGCAGGGCGACAATGGAATCCGTAACGTCTGTGTTGACCGTTGTTTCGTCTTGCGTGTCCTTGGAAGGTTGATTTTTGCTTTTATCCTTGGCCCAAGCCGTATTGAAGCTAAGGCAAAAGAGGATGAAAAAAAGGACGGTTACTGACGTGATGCGTTGTTTCATAAACATCTCCTCCTTATTTAAAGTGCAGTAAGCATGCCACTTAAGAAGATCTTTTTATGACCTAACCATTTGATTTCTTATCATGTTGCAAAGAAGGAAAAAAGAGGCTTTGTGAGAAAAATACACAACACCTCATAAATGAGAAAAAAACGGGGAGGGGCCTACCTAAATATATATAAAATAAAGTTCTTTTATGTTGTGCGTTGAAAACCGGTGGCGACCAAATACACTTCATCAGAGGTGTTGCGAGTGGCTTCGGGAATATAGGTCTCTCTATTTTTGAAGTATTTTTTCATTTCGTTTTTAAGCGGCCCCATTGACGGTCCGGGGAAAATTTTAACCACCAACCCGCCCCCTTTTTTGAGAACTTCTTTGGAAAATTGAAACGCTTTTTCCACCAATTCAAGTGAGGCTTCCTGGTCTTTAAAAGCAATGCCCGAAAGATTGGGGCTCATGTCTGAAAGCACCCAGTGGGCCGCTCCTCCAAGGGTTGTTTTGATTTTTTTCCGGTTTTCCTCCTCGAGAAAATTGCCCTGGATGAAAAAAACATTGTCTCCTGGTTGGTAGTGGAGGGGAAGAAGATCGATGCCGATGATGTGTGGATGTGTGGATGTGCCGGTGTGCGGATGTGCGGGGGTGTGGATGTGCGGAGGTGCCGATGTCGTAGGGGCGCTGCTTGCTGCGCCCTTATTTGATACCAATAATTTCTCTTCCGCCACTTGCATCCAACTCCCCGGGGCACAGCCTAGATCAACGATTTTAATTCCGGGCTTGAAGATCTTGAATCTTTCATCCATTTCCAAAAGTTTGTAGGCCGATCGGGCGGCATAACCTTCTTTTTTGGCTTTTTGATAAAAATGGTCTTTTCGATCGTATTGACTCATGGTGTTAAAACTGAGGTCTATAGTCCGATTTATGGACGGTACGAGTCTCCATTTCGAACTCTTCTAAAATACCTTCCAGACGGAGTCAATAAAAAACTTAAATATTTCAATTAGTTATAATTTAATACACTTGGCCTTAACTGGCATGCCCTTTGCTTTATTTAGAGAGAAAGAGGGAGCTATTTATGACAGTTGAAAATAAGCCAAGTCCTACAGCACTCGGTACCACGATTGCTGATCAAAGTGTTAATACTGAGAATCCCCAAGTAAAAGCAGGGTTGGATCATCGAGGAGAAGCCTTAACTTCCCTGGCAGGCTTACCCCTTGAGGCTGTTGCTTCATTTTTAGAAGATACTGTTGATTATCTTGGATTCATTCAGAGAGGGGGCGTGTCCAAAGAAGAAAGCTGTCAAGCTGAACGTCAGGCCACTTATGTGCAAGCTTGCCGTA
The DNA here is from genome assembly GCA_001797365.1 of Deltaproteobacteria bacterium GWA2_45_12. Taxonomy (NCBI): domain Bacteria; class Deltaproteobacteria; species Deltaproteobacteria bacterium GWA2_45_12. The sequence continues at coordinate 7,277 of MGPH01000023.1, read as the reverse complement.
ATTTTGGTGATGCCAATACTGAAGATGCCACAGATAGAATTTGCCGTGAACAGGGTGGTGTAAGTTCATGTCATCCTATACCGGAGGAATGTAACGATATGGGGGCGATGGCCAGAATTTTGTGTGATGTTTTAGAAAGAGCCGCTTCTTTAGGCCATAGAGAGCATCTTCCCCAAAAGTTAGTTGCAGCTCTCACTAATATTAATGGTCGCAATGATGAAATTTTTAATTTAAAGTTTATGTCGGAAGTGGAGGATCAACCACCCACGAGAACGGTTCTAGGTTAACAAAATTCCCTTTGCCTAAAAATAAGTAAATGGTGTAACAAGCCCTTTCTATGACTTCTATCAAACCTCCCCTAGGTTCTACTTCTATAGGTCCCCAAAGTACTCAAAGTGTCCCTTCCAATAAGCAAGCAGATGCCCTTTCCACGCTGCAAAAGGCGGCGCAAGAGGCCGGAGTCAAGCTTCCTCAAGGCATCATGGACCCCAAGGCCATTGCGGAGGCCATTGACCGCTTTAAGAAGATGAGGGACCGGTTGAAGACCCCTTTCTTTTCAGGAACAGCCGGGCTTTTTACGGGGGAAGTGGTTTTCCCTGAAGGGTTGCTTGATCCGAGCGATCCTTCTAACGACTCAAAATATCTTCATCTCATCTGCACTCTTTTTGGTTTGAAAGAACTCGAAAAAATATTTTCCAGCCAAGAACAACAAAAGGAAAAAGAAGAGCAGGAAGAAGAAGAAGCTTTGGTCAAAAAAGTCTTGGGAAAAAAGAAACCCAATGGCAAACCTCTCAAAAAAAATAAATGACCGAATATCTCTACGGACATCATTCAGTGATTGAATGCATGAGGGCAGGGCGTCGAAAAATCCATGAAATTTTTCTGGTTGATCCTGACAAAAATCCCGAAATTGTTTCTCTGGCACGTTCGCAAAAAATTCCATTAAAACACGTTGAAAAACATTTCATCGAAAAACAGGTGAGGGATTTCAAACATCAGGGCATTGCTGCAAAGGTTGATTCTTATTCCTATGTCGATTTTGATGATCTGGATTTTGAAAAAACTCCTTCTTTTATTATTGCCTGTGACTCAATGACCGATCCCCAAAATTTTGGGGCCCTTTGTCGCAGTGCTTATTGTTTTGGTGTGGAGGCCATCCTTCTTCCCAAGGACAGGTCTGTTGAAGTAACTCCCGCTGTGGTGGCGACTTCGGCCGGGGCCTGTGAACATTTAAAGATAAGCCGTGTGGTTAATCTGGTCCGTTCCTTGGAAAGTTTAAAAGAAAAAGGCTATTGGATTTTTGCTGCCGATCAAAAGGCCAAAAACAAACTGGAGCATTTAAAGACCTATGACAAGGTGGTTGTTGTCGCCGGAAGTGAAGGGGAGGGGTTGCGTCCCTTGGTTTCCAAATGCTGTGACGATTCATTTTCAATCCCGATGAAGGGAAATTTTGATTCTCTAAATGTGGCCCAGGCCATGACCATTGTCTGCTATGAACTCTCAAAAAGAGGCCCCAGCCCCTTAAAGAATTGACCTTGACATGGACCCCTTTCTTCAATAATCATCCCGCCCTTGGCTTACACCCGTAGGGAGGCCATTTTTAACCCCATGCTGGATACGCTAGGCTCAAAATTTTCAAATGTATTCAATAAGTTAAGGGGGTATGGGAAGTTAACGGAGGCCAATTTAGACCAGGCCCTTCGCGAGGTTCGGTTGGCCCTTTTAGAGGCTGATGTGCATGTGGGGGTGGCCAAATCGTTCCTTGAAAACGTAAAGCAAAAGGTTTTGGGGCAAAAAGTTCTTGAGAATTTAAACCCCTATCAACAATTCCTCAATATTATTCATGAAGAGTTGATTGTTGTTTTGGGAGGAGTTCAAGAGCCCCTTTCTTTTTCAGGAAAATCCCCCCATGTTCTCATGATGGTGGGGTTGCAAGGCTCAGGAAAGACCACATCGGCGGCAAAGCTTGCCTTGTTCTTGAAAAAGAAGGGCCGTAACCCCTATCTGATTCCGGCCGATATTAATCGGCCTGCAGCCATTGATCAGCTCATTGTTTTGGCCGAAAAGGTGGGAATTCCTTGTTTTCAGGCCAAGGGCTATGGGGATGTCCTTTCGTTGGTTAAAGAGGGTTTGGCCCAAGCCCAAAAAAACCACCACGATATTGTATTAGTGGATACAGCCGGCCGATTGCAAATTGATACGGCGCTCATGGGTGAGTTAAAAAAACTGCATGAGTCGTTTGAAAATAAAAAAGTTTTGTTTGTGGCCGATGCCATGACGGGCCAGGAAGCCGTCAAGGTGGCCAAAAGTTTTGATGATCTTTTAAAAATTGATGGAGTTATCTTAACCAAGCTGGATGGGGATGCACGGGGTGGGGCGGTATTTTCAATCCGTTATGTTCTGGGGTGCCCGGTTTATTTTGCGGGTATTGGGGAAAAGGTGGAAGATTTTGAACCTTTTTATCCCGACCGGCTCGCTTCAAAATTATTGGATCGTGGCGATTTGTTGAGTTTGGTTGAAAAAGCCAAAGGGATTATTGATGAAAACCAGGCGTTGGAATTTCAGAAGAAGCTCAAGATCAATGATTTTACCTTGGAAGATTTTAAATCGCAGTTAGGGCAAATGAAAAAGCTGGGTTCGCTTCAAAGTTTGGTAGGTTATTTGCCTGGAATGAAGCGGTTGGGGGGTAAGGTCGATTTCAATCAAGCTGAACATCAGCTTAAGGTGAAAGAAGCTATTCTTAATTCGATGACTGCCAAAGAAAGGCTTCGACCTGAAATCTTAAATGGAAGCCGCCGCCTTCGCATTGCCAAAGGCAGTGGGACGCATGTTTCCGATGTAAATCGGCTTCTGCAAGAGTTTACGCAAATGAAGAAGATGATGAAGATGGTCAAAAAGGGCGGGTTGGGTGGTTTGAAAAATTTAATGGGTTTGTAATAGTCGCTGGTCGCTTGTCTCTGGTTGCTGGTAAAATCTTACGAGCAACGAGCGACGAGCCAACGAGCGACGCTAAGGAGAAAATATGGCTGTTGTTATTCGTTTAGCCAGGCACGGAAAAAAGAAGCATCCTTTCTACCGTGTGGTGGCTGCTGATCAAAACTTTCCCCGAGATGGGCGTTTCTTGGAAGTGTTGGGTACCTATAATCCTAAGCACCCCCAAGCCAAGGGCACCATTAATAAGGAAAGGTTGCAACATTGGATTTCCCATGGGGCCAAGCCAAGTGCTTTAGTCAAGCAATTGGTTGACCGCACTTTGGGCGATGAGAACAAGGCGGCTTAAGGGTCTTGACCCAAAAGCCTCGGCTTTAAAGCCTTGTTTGATCTTTGTTTTGATTGATGTTATCTTTTTTTTAAAATTGTGAGAGCTTTTCGGCTCTTTTAAATTATGGGACCATACAAGACGTGCATTAGGTTGGAGCTTTGTCGTAAGCAATAAAACTCACCTTGTGCGACTTAAAATAACTGTAGGAGGTTTAATATGAAACAACTCGTTGAAATGATTGCGAAGGCCTTGGTTGATAAACCCGATGAAGTGGAAGTTACAGAAATTGAAGGAGAACAGACCACTGTCATTGAATTGAAAGTGGCCAAGGACGATTTGGGCAAGATCATTGGTAAACAGGGAAGGACCGCCCGTTCCATGCGAACCATTATTGGTGCAGCCAGCACAAAAATGCGCAAACGTGCCATCCTTGAAATTATCGAATAGTTGTTTTTTTTAACTGTTCGTGTTCTTAAAAATACCCCCATCTTGATGGGGGTATTTTTTTTGTGTAGAGGGGCGATTCGTGCCTGCCTGCCTTGGGCAGGAATCGCCCTTACGTGAATATTATGTCCCAGGACCAACTTATCTCTATTGGTGAAATTTACCGCGAACATGGGGTGCATGGGGATGTGAAGGTTTATGTTTACAATCCCGATTCCCAGGTTCTAAAAAAAGGGGGCCAGCTTCAAATTACAAAAGAAAACGGCGATTCATTTACAAGTAAAATCCTGCAAATCAAGCCGCTTCAAAAATGGTTTTTGGTTTCTTTTGACGGCATTGACACGATGGAGAAGGCGCAAAGTTTAAGAAAAGCCTCTCTTCAAGTGGAATCGGCGCAGTTATCCCGTCCCAAAAAAGGGGAGTACTATTTTTTTGACCTGGTGGGGTTTGAAGTGGTCACCCCTGCAAAAAAGATTTTGGGAAAACTAAAAGGAATGACTCATGGAGGAGGGCAGGGCGTGTTTATTTTGGAAACAGACAGTGGAAAAGAAATGCTTGTGCCCATTGTAAGCGGGTGGATTTGCAAGGTTGAAAAGGAAAACAAGATTCTTGTCATCGATATTCCCGAAGGGCTTGAGGAGATTAATACCTAAATGGATTTTCATATTTTGACATTAATTCCGGAAATCTTGAAACCCTACTTTAATGAAAGTATTTTGGGTCGTGCGCAGAAGGAAGGGGGCATTCGCATTTTTTGCCATCAGCTGCGTGATTATGCTGCCAATAAACACCAGTCGGTGGATGATCGCCCCTATGGCGGTGGAGCGGGGATGGTGTTCAAGCCCGATGTCGTTGTGCCGGCTGTTCGTGACATCAAGGCCAAGCATGGTGTTGAACATGTCATTTATCTTTCGCCCAAGGGAGCCAAGTTCAATCATCAAAAAGCAAAAGAATTAAGTAAATACAAATCCATTTTACTTTTGTGCGGACGTTATGAAGGGATAGACGAGCGCGTCCTTGATCTGGTGGTGGATGAAGAAATTTCCATAGGAGACTACGTTATTACCGGAGGGGAGTTGGCGGCCCAGGTGGTGGTGGATGCCGTCAGCCGGTTTGTGCCGCAGGTGATAGGAAATGAAGAAGCTCCTAAAAATGAAAGTTTTGCGGATGGTTTTTTGGAGCACCCCCACTACACACGTCCGGCTGAATATGAAGGATTAAAAGTGCCCGAGGTTCTTCAAAAGGGGGATCACAAGGCCATCGGAAAATGGAGACAACAGCAATCTGAAGAAATAACAAAGGAGCGTAGGCCGGATCTGTTCCGCCCCCACGTATGCCCCGTTTATATGGCTCTTGTGCACCATCCTGTCGTGAATAAAAACGGGGAGCTGGTGACCACGTCCATCACCAATTTTGATATTCACGACTTGTGCCGCACTTCAAAAACTTACGGCATAGAAAAATGTTTCATGATTACGCCCGTGGAAGCCCAACAAGGTATGGTGCGGTATATCAAAAATTATTGGATGGAAGGTTTTGGCGCTACTTATAATGAAACCCGAAAAGAGGCCTTGGACGAGGTGGAAGTAGCTGCCAGTATTGAAGAAACCTGTTTGACAATAGAAAAAAACCATGGTAGTCGCCCTCTCCTTGTTGCGACATCGGCAAGGCCTCAAAAAAAGACCATTTCTTTCAATGAGTTACAGGCTCTGATGCGGTCGGGGAAAAAGCCTGTTTTAGTTTTGTTTGGAACGGGGTATGGGCTGGCCACAGAGGCATTAGATCAGGCCCAATACCTGTTGGAACCCATCAAGGGTTCCGGAAATTTTAATCATTTGCCCGTTAGGGCGGCCGTTGCTATCATCATGGACCGTCTTTTGGGGAGATAGAATCGAGAGGTTTTTATGAGTATTGACATTCAATGGCTAGCCCAAAAATTCACCAAAAACATTACTTCGTTTCGCAGTGGGGATCATGTTCGTGTACACGTCAAGATTAAAGAAGGTGAAAAAGAACGTATCCAGATTTTTGAAGGAACGGTCATCAAATTTTATCATGCCAGTGTCAGTTCCACTTTTACTGTAAGAAAGGTTTCTTATGGTGTTGGTGTTGAAAGAGTTTTTCCTCTTTATTCCCCCATTATCCAGAAAATAGAACTTGTTCAGTCAGGCCGGGTCCGTCGGGCCAAACTTTATTATTTGCGTGAACGTTTTGGTCGCCAGGCCAAGATTACCGCTTTGGATAAAGAAATGAACAAACTTGAAGCAGGTGCCGTTGTACAACAGCCAGAACCACAAAAAGCAGATGCAGCAGCCCAAGCTACTGCATGAATCTCCGCTTGATAAGCTCTATTGGGAGCGCACTTACTGGACCAAGGGTTATTGTCATGTAGCCGGTGTTGATGAAGCCGGGCGTGGTTGTTGGGCCGGGCCCGTCGTGGCGGCGGCTGTCATTTTCAATTCGAATACCTATCTTCCTGAAATAAACGATTCCAAAAAATTAAAGGCAGAAATAAGGGACAAACTCTACGATGTTATTTTGTCTTCAGCGGTTAGTTTTGCTGTGGGTATCGTATCCAATCAGGTGATTGATCAAATCAATATTTTGCAGGCTTCCCTTGTGGCGATGGGAGATGCCGTTAGCGGGCTTAAAATAAAACCTGATTTTATTTTGGTGGATGGGAACCATGGTTTAAGCATGAATATTCCCAACAAACCCTTGATAAAAGGGGATGCCCTTTCAATGACGATTGGAGCGGCTTCCATTGTTGCCAAGGTGACTCGTGATCGTTTGATGCAACAAGTGCAAAAAGAATTTCCCCAGTTTTCCTTTGGAATCCACAAAGGCTATGGCACCAGGGCCCACCAGGAAGAACTCAAAAAATACGGCCCCACTTCTTGTCATCGGATGACGTTTAAACCCCTTAAGGAAATGGGATCTGTTTGACGAATTTCCCTTGCCCCCTCTTATAATAAGAGGGGGTTGGGGGGAGTTAATCCCCTCTTAAAAAAATCTCCCCGCGGTATAAAACCGCGGGGTCCTATGGCCTCCGAGCTATTTGGTTTTTTGGGAAGCTTTTGATCCCCTACGCTCGTTGGCTTCGGGGACGCGCCTTGCCGGGTCAAGGCTTCTTGGATTGCCACGGAATCTTGGGTCCAGGGCTTGCCCTGGGGGTTCATACGTTGATTACATTCCATATCCTACATCACGCGTAATGGGGCTGCGTTTGCGTGTGTCTGGATTGAGGAAGTTGAAGTGATTGGGGAAATCGTAATAGTTGGTGTAACGCTGACGGTCTTCGTTGAAAATCTGGTAATTGATATAGGCCTTGCTGGTTTTGAGGTCTTCGGGATCGGGATCAAGGTTTTTATTTTCCAGCATGCCGGCGGCCACATATTGGCGCATGATGTCCGGGTCATCCAAACGGCCTTCTTCACAACCTGCTTCGGGACCCAAGTTGATCTGACCCTCTTCTGAAATTTCGGGTTCTAAAAGACATCCATGAAAGGTGAAATAAAGGGCCTGCCCACGGCCATCAGGTAATTCACGGGCAAACACGGGGGCCAATTGG
>MGPH01000022.1:7349-7669 GCA_001797365.1 Deltaproteobacteria bacterium GWA2_45_12 | reverse complement strand
GCCCACACTTTCCAAACCAAGCCCGTCACACAGGCCAAAATGGATGCTTAAATCCTCTTCCGGGCCAGGATTATCCTGTAAACTTTCATCATCCCTATTATCCGCTGCTTTCCACAGCTCGCACATGTCGGATGAGGCAATATCAATGTTGGTCGCATCATCAACGAAGTTCTCAATTTCTCCTTCTTCCTGCACTTCTTCTTCATGATTAAAATCTTCGTCGGATTGGAAAGAACCCGATTCATTCAAATTAAGATGAACGCCATCTTGTTGCATGATGACTGAATCACCCAGAAGGCGTGTGACACGTTCCATGGGAT
>MGPH01000022.1:0-7324 GCA_001797365.1 Deltaproteobacteria bacterium GWA2_45_12 | reverse complement strand
AATGACAATGCGCTTTAAGGGGCCATTGGGGCCAGTACGCAGGGTATAACGGGTTTCGTTCAAGTCGTTGCCGTAGGTTCCTTTTTTTACATAATGTTGGGGAACGGTGACATCGCCTCCCTTAATAACCACTGATTCGTTATCAAAATCCTCCAATTTAAGAGGCAGATTAATGGCAAAGCTGGGAACGGTGCTGCTTAAAATGTCCTTGCCTAAATCGCCAACGACTTTGCTTAAAACCACACTTTTTATGTCGGACAAAAGATCTTGATCGTTGAAAGTGCCGGCAGCGTGCCCCGGCACGGCGCTTAGGTAAAAAATCGAATCGGGTTGGATGAAAAGTTCAATGCGGATTTGATTGGCGTCGGTTTTATATTTTATGCCCATTTTCAACAGGGCATCCAGACGTATGCGTGCCACTTCGTTTCCTACTCTAAAAGAGCCGGCCCCGTTATTGCCGTCGCCAATGCGTTCCAGGCCTTTTAAGGTAAGGACCACATTGGTTAACCCCAGTTGCAAAATGGCGGCATTCATATTGTCCCGATTAAATCCCAATTCACCCATTTGTTGCGCCGTTATTTGCCCCCCCGCAGGCAATTGGCTTTCTAGTGGCAGCAAAGCCAGAGTGGGGGGGGGGTTTCTATCAAGCGTAATGTCCAGGTGGGACATCGAAGCATCCGGGAACAAGTTGGCCAGGTTGGGGGCAATAGTTGATGGAGGCAATTCAGGAGAAATAACCCCCGCAACATCTCCACAAATATCCAGGTTTGCCATGATGACGTTGTCAATGCCGATGGTCCATCCGTTAATGGGTTGCAGATCTTCTTTCAGGTCTTTACTTAAAAGGTTAAGGCGTGAAAAAGGGCCATCATGAAAAACGAGGTGGGTAAGAGAATTAATCAACTCTTCAATGGCCACAGAAGTGCCGAGATAGGGTGCGTTGGCAATGTCATGTAAGGGGAACCGTCTTTCAAAATTGTTGGCACTGGTGTTGCGGAACATATATCCCAAACCGCTATTGCTGGCAAAATTACGTCCTGGGGCCTGGTTTGCGCCAATTTGAAGTGGAAGTTTCAGTGAGATACCATCATCGTTTATTCCAATATCGGCTTCGCTTAAGTACATTTTAATATTGAAAATAGGGTTGGTTGCATCCGAGGCCGGCAATTCAAATTCAGCTTCACCATCTTCTTCGTCAATGGCTGCTGTTGAAAAATCATCCTGATCATCTTCAGGAACCCATGGCAGGTAGGGAAAAGCTTCGGGATTAATGAGAGGGTTTATTTTTTCATCACCAATGCAACTAAGAATATTCTTGAATGTCTCCAAAACTTTTTCTTGAAGTAAACCCAATAACCATAAATTATTGCCATCTTCGGTGACATCTTCTTTCAATAAACGACCCAGGGGTGAAGACAAGTCCATAAGAATGGGAAATACTTCCCCGTGTTCTCTGCATCCAAGTGGCAGGTCAAAATCAGCATTATAATGGGCTCGATAGTAGCGTGCACATTCATGGTAGGGTTCTAATTGAATTGAAATATTATCGTGATCAAGGTCGATATCGATGTTCTCTTTGTGAATGACAAGTTTATTGGTGTAGGTGCCATTTATCCGAACTTTCGTTAATTGAAGGACGTTACGCAGGTTAAGCCGGATTTTTCCGACATTCCAGATAATGGGGATGAGGGGATCATTTTCAACGCCGGTGACACCCCCTTCAACAAGACCAATGGCAGCAGCACTTCCCCAAAATGCGGGAGAATGGTTTCCTTCACCGGGGACGTCATCGCAAGGATTATCGGGGGTTCGGTTTCTATCAACCCATTCACCATCCCCTAAAATACAAACATCAGCGTCAATATATCCGTTGGCTTTTACTTCTAATTGTCCAATGCGCCATTTGCCTTGGACTGTGTCATCAAAGTTTAAATTGGCTCGGCACGAATCGGGATCCCTTTGGCAGGCATTGATGTTAGACATGTGGCTTACAGGCCAAGCCGTCTCATCTTCTAGAAAATCGGTGCTATTGTCACCAAAGCCCTTGTAGACAAACTGGAACATTTTGTAAGGAACAATGGCGGTAGAAAGCAGATTGTTACAAGAGTCACAAGCGACATCCCAGCTTTCTGTAAAATTCAATATATCGTCACGGCTTCGCCCACCACATTGGCCTTCAAAAACGATCAGATCAAGCAAATGGGGGTTTAGGTCTTCTCTAATCTCACGAAGTATGCGGTACTTGATAAGAGCATTATACTTTTGAGGCATGGTGGCATGCAGATTTTCCCAAATATTTCTCTTCTTTTTTACATCATTGGGATCATCATCTTCTAATGTCATGAAATCGCCACCGGGAATGATATCAAGCCCATTTTCAAAACTGATATTTTCTCCATTATCTTGAATGTTGTTATTGTTTTCGTCTCCAGGAAGAAATCCCCCTTGAACAACATTCCCGAATTGCAAAGCTTCGTTATCGGGATCGTTTAAGGCTTTTTCAATGCCTTGAATGATAACGGGGTCCTTAATGATGCCTTCGGCCAAATAAAGCATGAGGGGGGTTCGTTTGGTTTTTCCATTTTCCTCCAAAGTTCCCAATTTGTGGGTTGTGATTTTTGTGGCTCTGTCAGGGGCATTGTCAAATGTAGATCTTCCAAATCTCCCCCGCTGAAAACTAATCGTCTTGAACGAATAATGCCCGTTGGCGTCAACGGCCATGATTTGGAGAATGTTGGTGAAACGGGTGAGTTTGTTGACCTGGCCTACGGGTTGTCGGGCCTCGGCACCAAATTTTTGGAGAACGGCCCTGGGCCTGTTGTTGCCGGCATCCCCAACTTCGCCCTCGTCATCTTCCTGGGGAACCAGCCTTATCTTAAAATAACCGCGGCGGATGTTGCCGAAATTTCCTTCATTGCGGCGGGGGTCAACACCCACAAGCACTTCCGGGCAAATTTCATAGCCCGATTCCTTGTCCGTTTCCTTGAAATTGGGGGTGTTCACCCACAGCTTTACAAAGCATTGCCCCTGCTCGTCGGCATTTTCGCTTTGGGTGATGGGGGGCTTGTAGTTTTCAACCGTGCATTCAAGAAACAGGGAAGTGTTTTCAGTGTACACGCGGTTTTCGCCCACATTGGTGGCCCCAATTTCAGTACAGGTGATATTGGGCTTGTCGTTATCCATGATAAGGGTGGTATCAAAAGTGACGCAGTTGCCCCCGCATTCGCTTTCAGTAAAATCATTGCAGGCTTGCACCGTAAAGCGATTAAGCCCTTTGACCAAATCACGACCCACATTTAATTGATGGCAAAAACTGGAGTTGCGATCCTCATCGGTTTCCGGACAGGTAAGATGGGGGTTGGGTTGGTCGGGGTTGTCGTTGGGGTCAGTTTCCGGATCAAACAATGCTTCATTGGTGACCAAACAACTTCGGCCATTACAGTCTAAATTCTGGTTGCCGGCAGGGCAGTCTTTGATGACTTCACGTTCATTATTGTTTTCAGGGCGTCTGGGAGGTTGGCCTGCCGCTAAAATACTTTTTTGAATGGAAATGCGTACGGGATGGCCTTGTCTTCCTGAAAAAGGAAGGTTTGAAAAATTCACTTTTAACTGAAGATCACGATTGTCGGCTCCGCTGGGTTTTGTTTCAGAAAGACTGGTGACAGCCACGCCACCCCCGTCTGTGACTTGCACAATGCCTTGAGGGGCTGTGTAGCGCACCACGGGGATGCTTTTACAAACTTTGCCGTTGTGCGTGTTGGTGTTCAGACAAAAAACAACATTGTAAGTTTGAATGGGACGGTAGGGGATTTCGATGGTTTTGTTAAATTGACCGTCTTCTTCCAGGGGCACATCCACACTTAAACCATCACTTTGAACAGAAATATTCAGATTACGGTCTTTAATAATGCGGTCATCGGAAATACGGCCGCGAGCCTGAATATTAAAAAAATGAAGGTAAGGGCGTGAACCAGGAGCAACGGGGCTATTGCGATTGCGCTGCGCTGCGGGATCGTCATACTGCGGTTGGCCGCTTGTTCCTTCCCACACCAAGTTCCCCGGTTGGGGAGCCGTAATGTTAAAGAGCAGGGGAAGGGTGGTGCCTTCCAGTTTTAGGCGACGGGCATAATTGGCACTTTCAACGCGTATATTGACAAACCCTTCATCAGTTCGGGTTCGGTTACGAAAATTGGAATTGGCCAAGCGGCGGTAGCACACTTCAACCGAATCCGAAAGCCCGGTAAGCCGGTTTTCAGAAACGCTGCCGCCATTTCGCAAAACAAATTGCGGATAAGTTTTGTCATTTTCCCGGTCGGTAAAAGTGGCAGGGGTTCTTCCTTCAACCGTGGAATCAATTTCTGCCGAAAAAGGAACACAGCCGGTTACGGTGATGGTTTTGCAATCCAGGTTTTGATCGATGTTTTCAACAGGCGTGAGTTCGTTATCTCCAAATTGGATGGGGTTGGGAGAAACAACGGACAAGCCTTGTTCAGAGGAGGTGCATGCTTCTTCGGGGGATTCAACTCTGTCCCCACCCGCACCCGGGTTGCCCGGGCCACCGGAACCACCGGGGGTTACATCGTCATCAGCAGGGCCTTCGTTAATGGCGTCATCGGCCATTTTGGAATCAAGTTTGTCGGGGCTCGAAAAAAGACTGCAGGATGAAAGGGTAAAAATAAAAACCAGGCTTAAAAGCCAGGGCAACCCCTGGCGCCAAGGGGTTGAGGATGAGTTCCATAAGGGAGTTTTTTGGTTTTTGTCTTTGTGATTTTCCATGCCCCCTCTTAGGGTAAGAGGGGGTTGGGGGGAGTTATATCTCTGCTCTTTCTCGTTCCCATGCTCTGCGTGGGAACGTCTTATATACGACGCTCCAGCGTCTGAATGGCTTGTTCCCACGCAGAGCGTAGGAACAAGAGTGTGCCCCAAATCCCTTGAAATTCTTCGCGGAAGAGTCCCAATTGTACTTATGTAATTGTTTTCCCTCATCCTATAAGTATTGTCGGCAGGAATTCAAAAAGGTTTCGGGAATTTTCAAGAAAATAGGAAATGATTTAAAAACATTGCCGCATTGCGGCAAGAAGAGGCTTGGGGCGGACGGAGTGTGGTGTACATTTATAAAACAGTCTGCATCAAAGGTAGGGAAGCAGCTTCCTCTAACTTCATGAAATAAACAGGGCGATGCCCGAGCTTTTTTTCTCCCTTTAAGTTTTTGTTGAAAACAATACCGAAAGGGGCCTTGGGATAAGTTTTCATGAAGTATGACAGGCCGGATGGTATTTCCATTTTATGGAGGGTTGATTTTACCTCGATGGGATGGGGAGTCCTGTTTTTGATGACTATAAAATCAACTTCATCCCCTTTTTTTGTTCTCCAGAAACGGATTTCCATATTGGGTTTCATTTGATTTTGAAGATGCCAAAAAACAAAACTTTCATGAAGGATGCCATTATCATCACGATGGTCAGGGATGCGGAAATCCTTGAGCAGGCTATTCCTTATTCCCAAATCGAACAGGTAATACTTCCGTGACTTTTTAAGTTCGTTGGCCAGATTGCCGGAAAAACTGGTTACCTGGAAGCATATATAGGTATGGGCCATGATATCCAGGTATCGCGCCAATGTTGGCTCAGCAAGGCCGATTTCCCTGGCCATATTGGAAATGGGCGTTATGCCTCCCTGGTTGTGAGCCAAGACGTACAAAAGGGAATTGAAGGCACGAACGTTTTCCTCTTTGATAAGAGCCTTGATATCTTTGGCAAGATAAGTGCTGACGATGTTTTCTAAAAGATCCATTTTTTCCTCGGATGTTGAAAGATGGATCAATCCCGGCATGCCTCCCCATTGTAAATAGTCAGACAAATTTACTTTGGGTATTTGTTGGTATTCGTCCCAGGAAAGGGGGTGAATGATGGTTTTGCGGAATCGTCCCGCCAGGCTTTCCTTAAGGTGCTTGTGTATTTCTGTGGAAGACGAGCCTGAGGCAAAAATTTTAACGCCACATTGACTGTCATAAATGGCCTTGAAAATCTTGGAGGCATTTTCCAGATAATGAAATTCATCAATAAAGATGACCTGTGCCTTTTGAGTGAGTAAATTAAAAATTTCTTTGTGGTTGCCCGACAATTGGGCCAAGTCGGAGGAGAGCTCAAGATTAAAATAAGCTGTTTTTAGCCCCTTTTTTTGGGCTGTCTGTTCCAGTTTTTTTAAAAGGGTGCTTTTGCCAACCTGCCTTGCTCCAAGTAAAATGCTGATAAACGGTTCCGTTATTTCATCATTTAACTTATTGAAAACATTTCTTTTTATTTCCATTGGAACCATTCTAATATAGTTCTTTAGAATAGTTCCAGCTTATTTTTTACGTCACCCCCGCCAAAGGATGGGCATGGCCCTAAGTATGAAGTTACTTTAAAACATAGATGGTTTTTCTCTGTCCCAAAGTCATGATTTCAAGAAGACTCTTTTCTTCAACAACTTTATAAATCACCCGGTAATGCCTTATTTTTAGGGAGAAGAACCCGGTGAGTTCCCGTTGCAACGGTTTTCCCACCCATGGGTTTTCTTTAAGTTCATCAAGCGATGAACGGATTTCTCTTCTTAATTGTGGATGAAGGCGGGCAAGCCTGGTTTTGGCCTGAGTCGTGAAGGTAAGATGAAAAGGCTTCAATCTTTAAACACCTCTTTTTCCGAATGCATTTCGCCTTTTTGGGCTTCGCGCACCGCTTTTTTAAGCGACCGGACCAGGGCTTGGTCATTGAGAATTTCAACGGTTTCCATAAGCCCCTCATACTCATCAAGACTCATCAAAATACCGGCCGCCTTCCCATCTTTGGTAATGGCATAACTGCCCCCATTTTTTTGCAGGGTTTTTATAAGGGTTAATAATTCTTTTTTTACTTGGGTAACCGGCAAGATTTTGTCGATGGTTAACATTTAAGTACCTCTTTAAATACCCATTTAAATTATCAGTATTCATTTTTTTAAGCAATGGGTTTGTTAAGTGGTCATATTTTTTAAATTGACAATAACAAGGAACTATTTAATGAACTTTTCATGGCTGACACCTCTCTTAATATTTCTGGTTCTGAGCCTCTGATCAGTGTTGATCCCAGTACCTTAGTTTGCGAAGAACCCGACTTTACTGATGACCCCACTTTTGATGCACGGGTAGCCGAACAGCAACTTACAGAACAAAATAATTACACAAGCCGAGCTCGTCCCGACCAAAAGCTTCATACCCTTGTCCAATCAGCAGGCACGCAACAGCGCTCTTATGGTGATTACTTCCCCTTGGTTCTCGAAGGCGCTATGCTTCCTCTGGCCCTAT
>MGPH01000021.1:36523-49445 GCA_001797365.1 Deltaproteobacteria bacterium GWA2_45_12 | reverse complement strand
ACCCGATGACAGCGCCTGCCGGCAATCCGATCATGCAAGATTTTTTCCAGGAAACGACCTGAAGTTGCCTCTCTTGGTTCCTGGATAAAAGACGCAAAGCAGCAACAACCAAAGAAAAAGCCAGCAATAGGGAAAAGACTTTTTTACTCAGGCTGAAGCTGCCTCCAAGATAGGCAAGGGGAATGGAAGTGATCAAAAAAGGAAGAACGTTGTTGAAACGCAAATGGCCCGCCCTGCAATAATGCCAAAGTCCGCTACTGACCACCAAGATATTACAGCCCAGCGCGAACAAGGGAATATCGGTATATGGAAAGCCAAAAAGGGCCAGAAGTGCAAGATAGGCTGACCCGCCGCCCAAACCGGCAGAAGAATAAATGGCGGCAGCAAGAAAGAAGAGAAGGATCAGGGAATAGAAGTGTGGTTCCATTTTAATGCCCCCTTCCTTTGACCATCGGGAAAAGGTGCAATACGTTGGGAAAAATCGCAGCCAAACTTTCTTCCACTCCGCGTGAAGAGCCGGGCAAGGTGATTATCAATGTATTCCCCTTAAGCCCAACAATGCCCCGAGAAAGCATGGCATAGGGCGTGCGTCGCTGACCAAAAGCACGCATGGCTTCGGCAATACCTGGAATTTCCCGATCGATTATTTTTCTGATCGTTTCCACTGTGATATCCCTGGGTCCCAAGCCTGTTCCGCCCGTTGTTAAAACAAGTTGGATCCCTTCTTCACACCAAGAAAGAATTTTTTCTTGTATCGCCAGAGGATCATCGGGGACAATTTCGTAATGCAAGACTTCCACAGGAAATTTTTTCATTTGATCCACGATTATTTTTCCGGACTTGTCTGTTTTCTTTCCTGCAAACACGCTGTCGGACGAGACAAGAACGGCAACCCGGTAAGGTTGTGATGTTTTCTCCTGAAAATCACTTTTGCCGCCGTGTTTTTCAATCAGACTCAAATTTCCGATGACCACTTCCTTGTCAATTCCCTTGAGCATGTCGTAAACATTCAGTGCCGCCATGGAGGCCGCCGTCAGGGCTTCCATTTCAACGCCCGTACGCCCGATGGCTTTTACCTCCACCCGAATCAACAGGGCATTTTCCTTCAATTCAAAATCCACCTTCACGGAATCAATGGCCAGGGGATGACAATAGGGAATTAAATCCGGTGTCTTCTTGGCCGCCATCACCGCAGCCGCACGGGCCACAGGTAAAACTTCCCCTTTGGGAGTATCGCCCTTTAGGGCACGCTCCAGCGTCTCCCGTTTTGCAAGAACAGAAGTTTCTGCAATGGCCGTGCGCAAGGTTTCTATTTTTGCCGAAATATCGATCATTTTTAGTTGGGGCCCCGTCCGGCCTCCAATGTGTCTATACGAATCATTAATATTTGGTGTCGGCCTCCGATGGCCCCAAACCCCGCGTACACCACGGGCAAAGCCCGACGGTGCACTTTCATCCTCCAATCCCATACATGCAGGGAGTTCTTTCTCCCTCTTTTTGCAAAAATCCGCCGTGCCCCTCTGCTTTGGAATAAATCCGCCCGCAAATGATTGAGGAAATTTCATCATCGCTCTTATGCGAATCGCGCAGATGGTCACGCAGAGACACATCGCCGTCATAAGCCAGGCAATCCTGCAAGCGTCCATCACTGGAAATCCGGATCCGGTTACAGGTATCACAAAAAGGTTGACTGATGGGGCTGATAAAACCAATGTCCGTCTTGAGTTCAGAAACATGCTGATACAGCGCTGGCCCTTGTCCCCATTTGGAAAGTGAAGAGAGCAAGGTAAATTCCTGCTTTAATTTTTCTCGAACTTGACTCACGGATATGAAACGATTTTCTTGTTTGAGTACCTCACCAATAGGCATAAGTTCAATGATCCGAAGAATCATATTTTGGGAAGCGGCAAAGCGGAGCATATCTGGCACTTCATCCTCGTTGATTCCCTTCTGCAAAACCATGTTGAGTTTCATGGAATCAAAACCGGATTCTTTAGCGGCCTGAATGCCCTCGAACACTTGGTCAATTTTGCCCCAACGGGCAATCTGAAGAAATTTTTCTGCAGAAAGCGTATCGAGATGAACATTAATACGGCTAAGTCCCGCTGATTTTAAATCGGCGGCCTGGTCCTTCAATAAGAGACCATTGGTTGTCAAAAGCACTTCCTCTATTCCTGGAATAGAGCGAATTTTTTCCACCAACAAAGGTAAGTCTTTTCGAATCAGGGGTTCCCCACCAGTCAAACGCACTCGACGAATGCCCAACCCCGATAAAACACCGACTAATCGGGTGATTTCCTCAAAACTCAAGATATTGGCCTTGCCAAAACGAGGGACTCCTTCGATCGGCATGCAATAGCGGCAACGCAAATTGCACAAGTCAGTGACCGACAATCGCAAATAGCTCACGTGCCTGTTTTTTAAATCACAGAGCATTGAAATTCCTCCAAATCTCTTCGAGTATTTACATTCGGAATGTTTTTTTTAGAATCGATCAAATGCAAACAGGAAGGGTGAAGTTTGAAAAATTCCCTGAACGACTCTCCTCCCTGCGTAAAAAATTCACCGAGCGGTTTCAAAAGTCGACGGGAGTAACTGGCAAAAAGATATTGGGGGCCAGCGGCATCTTGCATGACGCAGGCATCGGCTTTTGGAGTCTGTTGCAACAAGGTCTGGATTAATTCCTGGTTCAACCCTGGCATGTCACACGCCATCAGGATAATTCTTTCATAGGGAGTTTTTTCAAATGCCGTGAGTAATGCGGCAAGAGGCCCGGCATAGGGTCTCGAGTCGGTCAGATAAGGCAAATTCAAAAAGGCATATTCTTCAGGCGTATTGGTAACCAGGATTATGTTGGGAACAAGTTTTTGCGCCTGTTTTACAATCCGCTCGATCATTGTGGAATCGTCAACAAGAGCCAAAGCCTTGTTGGAACCAAAACGACTCGATCGGCCTCCACAGAGAAGCGCAATGCCTAATGATGGTGGCAACATTTTACACCTCCCTCTTTCCAGATTGGAACGATTTCCTTGATTCGATTGATCATAAACTCGCAGGCTGCAAACGCTTCTTTGCGATGAACACCCGAAACCGCAATGACAACAGCCGCATCACCCACGGGAACCCACCCAACACGGTGTACCACCGACACCTTTTTTAAGGACCATTTTTTTTTTGCTTCCTTGGCAACGCTTTCCATCTGCTTTTGCGCCAAGGGAAGATAAGTTTGGTATTCGATTCCCTCGATGGCATCTTCTTGCCGAATCGTGCCGATGAAATGGACATGTCCGCCAGCACCTTCATCTTGGGTGGAAGCCAAGACTGCATCTATTGGGATGATTTCATTTGTTATCCGTATCATCATTTTAACCTCCACTTACGGGGGGGATGAAAACCAGTTCATCTCCGTTTTTTAAAACAGTCTCCACGGGAACATATTCCGCATTCACGGCAAAGCGGGTGAATTTCAAAAATTTCTCGGCCTCTTCTTTACTCTGGAAATGGGAAAAAAATATCTCTCTGACAGATAAAGCATCAGGATAATCTTTTGTTTCCTCTTTTTGAAATCGATCCAGATAGATGGAAAAATATTTAAGATTAATTTTCATGGCATATCCTCCCAAAATTCAAATTCAACCTGTTCCCCTTCCATCACTTGCGTCTGTGATTCAGGAATGACGAGTAAAGCATTGGACTTTGCCAACGGGACAAGATGCGCCGAACCCTGGCTCCCCGCCAGTTTTGTGATAAAACTGCCGTTCTTCCATTCCACATCAGCTCTCAAATAATCTTCTTTCCCTTGGGTCGCTTTTATTTCTTGAGAAACTGTTGCTGTATATCGCCTGCGAAATAGATTTGAAGCCCCCATCATCTTGAGCAAGGCAGGACGCACAAAACGGTCGAAGACAATCAATGCAGAAACAGGATTGCCGGGCAGACAAAAAATGAAACGATGTTCCCACCTGGCAAAAAGCAGGGGCTTACCTGGCTTAATGGCCAATTTATGAAACAGGATCTTTGCTCCCAATTTTTCGAGGGCTTGGGGAACAAGGTCAAAATCGCCTGCGGAAACGGCGCCCATACTCAAAATCACATCGGATGCGGAAGCTTTTTGAAACTTATCCAGCAAATCTTGCAATGTATCTTTCGGCGTTGGAAGCAGCGTGGCTTCCATGCCCAGCTCCTGGAGAGCCAGACTTAAGGTGGGGCCGTTGGAATCATAAATTTGGCCAGGTTCCAACACAGATCCCAAAGTTTTCAGTTCATTGCCCGTTGAAAACAGGGCCACTTGGGGAAGCCGTGTCACAGGAGCCTGATCAAATCCCAATGCGGCAAGCAGGGCCATATTTCGGGGTGTAAGGCGTACTCCTTTTTTCAGCGCACAAGTTCCATCCTGAATATCCTCTCCTTTTTTGCGCACATGCCGCCCGACAGAAACAGGGCTCCTGAGAATACAATATCCCTCTTTTTCCTCCGACTCTTCAAAGGGAACCACTGTATCAGCTCCTGTCGGCATTGGCGCACCCGTCATTATTCGTACGGCTTCACCAAGTTTAAGTCTTCGGGATGAAGCACAAAGGTCTCCTGCGACCAGAGTATCAATCACCTTGAGTGAAATGGGAGAAGAAGGAGATGCCGACCGAACATCTGAAGCATGGACAGCAAAGCCATCCATGGCCGAATTATCAAAAGGGGGTAAAGACAGGGGGGCAAAGATCTCTCGCGAGAGATAACGTCCTAAAGCCTTCGGCAAGAAAATGGACTCCTCGGGCAAGGAACACACTTCATTTAAAATAATTTCCAGAGCAATGGACGGACGAGTAAGCATAAGCTCTCCTACACAATTCATCTTAAGGAAGAACTTCCCCAAGAATCGGTAGGCTTGGGCGTTTCCACTCCAAACCCCGTCTCTTTTTCCATATCCATTTAGGACTTAGGACAAAGAGATTAGAGAAAAAATTAAATTTACGAACTCAGATTTCCCAAACTACAAGACACTTCCCCATCATCTTTCATCTCATGGACTGCAAGCGGCACAGGGGAAGCCCCGATATTTCGACAGTCCTCGGTCACCCATTTCACAAGTAAGCGTGCAAGGCTTGTGTAAAAAGGATAGCGACTTGATTCATCCAGTTTTGCCACAAAAGGTTCAACCCATCGGCCCAAGTGAGAGGATAGGAACTTTTTTTGCGCTTCATCAACGATTTCTTTTTCTTCCTTGAGACCATTTTCCAAAGCGTACACTGTTTTTAACGCCATGAAGCTCATGAAACCCAATTCCATTTTTATGGAATCCGGTGGGCCTTGGTGTTCAATGACTTTCATTTGGAAGGCTTCATAGAAAGCGGAAATATCACCGATGATCGGGCCTCTTTCCACCTGCTGAAAGCTACCCTCTGAAGAGGGGCAAATCACATGAGTGCCGAACAGGCGGTAATATTCCGCCGATAAGACCCCGGTATTCCAGTCGCCATTTTCTACAAGACCACGAAGAGCAATCTCCAACTCTAGAGAACACTCCATATCGCAAATCAGTTCCAAAAGATCTTTTGCAATGCCTTGAATCGATCTCAAATTCTCTGGATTGGGCTCCTCAAATCCCAACGCCAGAATACGATAGAGGTCTGCTCGAAACAGGTTTTCTGAAATTTGTTTTTGGATATCCATTTCATCCCTCATTTTTTCTCAAATACAATAGGCATCCACATGGCATAATTTTTTCGCGCACCAACGTTTTTATGCCCACCTTCCCAGACCGCAAATGCAATGACACTCTTGTCTCCGGCGCTGAACCTGGGATCATTTTTATCGGAATTTTTGAGAGGGCGTGCAAAGACCACTACCCATTTCCCATTGAGCCAGCTTCCGCTAGCCAGGGCATCCTGATGAGGTTGAACGGTCAAGGTTCCGAACCCCCCGGCGACATATTCCTCAACAGGTGATTTTCTCTGTTGACGGGAAACGGAGTTCCCTGCTTCCTCTGCAGCTTTGATGCCAAAACGGTAGGTTTCATAAAAAGTGTTGGGGTAAATATCGGTCACCTTTTGATAACCTTTGTCGATATCATGTTGCCAGAGGGCCTTCCATTGCATGATTCCAACAGGAGCGTCTTTGGAACCCATAAACGGAGAGGTCTTGTCGCCCTCTTTCAATGGAAACTGAACCGCTATCGCGTCACTAGCCTGATCGGTGGTAACTTGATGGTCATCCGTCGTATCCGGCCATTCCACGCGAATAGCCATCCATTTCCCGTTATGCAAGGCTTTAATCTGAACCAGATTAATGGTTGGAGCCAGCAAGGAGGGTGTGGTGATGTTTTGAGGCAAAAGGGTCACTCTAGATTCCGGAACTTGGGACCACTGGTCAGCCTGTGCATTGGGTTGCTCGAAAAATTCTTTGCCAACAGAAATTTTTTTAACCTGAATTTCCTGAGCCTGGGCGGAAAGACCCATCATAAAAAAAACAAGAAGAAAAATTATTATTTTCATAAGGCTTCCCCTCAAAAAAAATGGAATCAGGGTGTATTATGCCGATACACTTCCAATTTTGCGTCAAAGAAATCTCTTTCAAAAAAGGGTTCGATCAGAGGGACACGAACAAGTTCTTCATTATTCTCATTGAAACCAATGGCCTCTTTCTCGTTGTAATCAAACTTGGTGATAGTCTTGGGCGAACTTCCAAAAAGCAGGAAGGCGGCCAGTAATTTTGGATCTTCTTTAACCGCTTTGTAAGTTTTGATGGCCTCGTCTGAATGTGGGCCGAACATCTGCAAAAGAAAATCACGGGGCACCTGAATAGGTGGGATGTAATAAACATTCGGTTCGGTGCCGTATTGGGGATAAAGAGGCAGAGCCACTTTCTTGATATGCACGATATAGTCCAGCGGATTATCCGGTTGCGCCTCTTCAGGCTTGGAAAGCCATCCCTGCAGACGGATTTTGCCGATGCAGGTCTGTACGCATCGGGGCTGTTCGCCTTTTTCGAGCAGGGGATAACAACCGATGCATTTCTCGGACGTACGGGTGACCATATTAAAAAATGTTTTTTTGTAAGGGCAGGCCTTGACGCACTCTTTATAACCCCGACATCGGCTTTGATCGATAAGGACCACGCCGTCTTCTTCACGCTTATAAATGGCCTTTCGCGGACAGGCGGCCAAGCATGCGGGGTAAGTGCAATGATTGCAAATTCGAGCAAGATAAAACATCCAGGCATTGTGAACACCCTGAAAGAAGGCCCCTTGGTCTAAGGTGCCTGCAATTTCATCTTCCCCCAAATTAGGATTGGCATAGTCTGAATCCCCGGGAAGGTACCCGAGCACTCTTTCTCCAGGGGGTGCCGCTTCAAACACCGTTTTGCCCGCATAAGTTTTGTCGTTCCATTCTTGGGAGCCCAGCTGATCCAGAATTTTCACATCCCAAGCAGTAGGATAAAATCCATAGGGCTTGGTTTCGACATTGTTCCAGAACATGGCTTCCTGACCTTCACCAGATGTCCATGTGGTCTTGCAGGCCACCGTGCATGTCTGGCAGGCAATGCACTTGTTCGTATCAAAAACATAAGCTAATTGCTTTTTCGGCCGATTCTCCTCGTAGGAGTATTCCATGTTGCGATCAAGCTGCCAGTTTTTTACAGGGGCCATATTTTAACTCCTCTATTTGTAAGGATTCCTGATTTATTTTTTCTTTGCATAACCACCAACCAGAAATTTTTTCATTTCGGCACTTTCATAAGTGGGACGCAACTTTCCGGCAGCGTGCTTCCAGAGGCGTTGACCGTTCATTCCACCATCTTCTGCCTTGGTGATTTTCACAAAAGCCTCACGCGGGGCACCGGTTGGGCAATGGACATCCGGCTCAAAGCCCTTTCCGATTTGCTGGCCGAAAAGATTTTTGCGAACCAGAGAGTCCGTCATCCACGTGGGTTTCAACCAGCCTCGTGTACAGCTCTGATGAGAACCTGCCCGAAATAAGGATTGGTAGCCCGTGTCGGGATTTTTGGCCAAAGCATCCGTGCGCGTTTCGGCCCCTTTCATACTGCCGAAGGTAGCGCCATACATGTTATGCCACATGCGGGTAACCTTGCGGGGAGTGCCGGGGTAATACCGCGCACGACAGAGGAGACGGGCCAGTTTGTATTCTTCCGTTCCGGCCTTCCAACCTTTGTAAGGCCTGTCATGCGGATCGGCGTCAACATAGACATAATCCCCGTCCTCAATACCCAATTCTTTCGCATCAAGGGGATTGATATCCATATAGGCCTCGGTGACGTAAGGCATGCGTTTGTCTTCGCGGTGCATGTCGCCGAATGGACCAAACCAGACGGCAATGATGTCTGTATCAATCGGTGTGGTATGAGCCCCATGACGATATTTTGGAGTGTGAAAAATATAATTGAAGCCCTCTCTTTTGAGAGGATGAGAAGTCAGGGCCACTTCTGACCAGGGCTTTACGATATGCCTGGCCTGGCGTGTATCGGCCCGCAGATCGCTGTTCTCAACACCGTAGTCAGAAGGCTGCTTTGGTCTTAACGCCGGATGGGTTTTGGAAACGATGACATTGGGTTCATAAAAAGTTGAATCAATGGGCTCGCGGTAGACAGGCATATTTTCCCCACTATCCAGAAATTCTTTTTCATCACGATAAAATTCAAGCCGCCCTGTTTTTGTGTAGTAAGGCTTGTCTTCATTGGCTTGTTCCCAGGCACCCACTTTGGGATAGGTGCGGCTCATGAGCAAGGCCGGCACCCCCTGTTTGGCTTTTTCTTCAAGATCATGAATATCGTAACCCTTGGTTGAATTACTTGTTGAAATAATCCGCTGCAGGTAGACATCCGTTTTATTTTTGTTCACGAACTTCCAATAGTCATCGAATCGTTGATCCCCCGTGAGTTTGGCAAAAGCTTTGCCCAAACCTGCTGCCACTTCGATGTCACCCAAAGTATTGTAAATGCGGGGTAGGGGAGTCCGTGGGAATATGTAAAGAAAAGGATTGGTGACCGAAATTGTCATGTCCGGATGTTTGAGTTCGGCCCAGCTATCCACCGGGTAAACGATGTCGGCGTACTCACAAGAGGCGGTCCACCACCACTCGTTCACCGCGATGAATTCCACACGGGGAAGCACGTTCATCACGGTTTCATAATGCCCCTTTGCGTTTCCGATAAGAGAATTGCTGTTGGAAACATGAATGGCCTTGGTGGGTGTTGGAATATGGGTTTTACCGGTCAATAATTCTTTGCCCATGCGTAACACGGTGTCTCCGTGATTAAAATAATGCACCGATTCGGCCTTGAAATAAGGCTTAAGCTGGGCAAGTGCTGAGGCATCCAGATTGATATTAAAAGGATCTTCGAGGGTGAATTGCCCCAAGCCGCTAAAAAAAGCGCCCCGATAATTACCGGCATAACTGCCCACATTGCCGCCTACTTTACCGATATTTTCTGTCAAAGCGGCAAGAAAAAATACGGCACGATCTTTAAGGTCACTATTGAAGTACTGATTGGGTCCCATTCCCATCGCAAACAACGATTTCCCCTTGTGTTCTGCAAGGTCGTTGGCGATTGATTGAATGGCTTCTATTGGAGCCCAAGTAATGCCTGAGGTTGTTTGAGGATCATAATTCTCAAAAACATATTTTTGCAAAAGATCGAAGTTGGGCCGAACTTCCACCTTTTTGCCGTCAAGCAAAGTCGCCGTAAACGAACCTTCCAAGGCTGCCTGAATATTTTTTTCGGCATATTTTTTGCCATAGTCGTCTCTCACCAAGGGCACACTCTTTTGTGTTTTTTCATCCCACACCATGCAATCACCCCAAGTATCCTGCAATTTTTCGGAAACAAGGGGGGATTTCTGCTGCAAAGGTTTTGGAGCTTTTTCGCCTTCTTTGAGAATCTGAACATAATTGGAAGGAGACGAGTTTTGATAATGGGAAATGACATCCTTGGCCTTAAGTAGTTCCAAAGTATCCATTCTCACCAAAAGAGGAAGATCGGTATAGGCGCGCAAATATTCCGGGTTGTATTTTTTCTGTTTCAAGATGGGATAACTCAAGCCCAGAGCCAATGCAGGGGTTGTGCCGGGTCTTACCACCACGGCCAGATCAGCCTTGGAGGAAGTGGCGCTATACTCCGCCGCAATCACAATCACTTTGGTGCCCTTAAGCCTGGCTTCGGTCAACCAATGGGCATCGGGCATTTTGGTGGTAATCCAGTTCATTCCCCAGCAAATAAGCACGTCGGCGCGTTCTGCAAGGGCCAAATCCCAATCAACTGTTTGCTGCCCGGTAACCATCGGATGCCCCGGGGGCAAATCGGTATGCCAACTATAATTATCCCAACCTCTGGCACCGATTGATTTATCAGGACCGACATTTCGAATCTTTGAATCCAATAGGGCCAAAGAATTAGCCAAACGATATTGCGCAAAAATACGGGTAGCACCCAATGCAGCCATCCCTCCCCTGAATTTCAGAGTCTGAACACCAGCCCCCTCAACAGCTTCAACCATGGCAGGGTCATACCCCTGAGCCGTCAGATATTGCTTCCCCGCATCCCCGCTATACGTTGTCGCAATATTTTGCATCACTTGTGCCTGAAGATCCCAGGCTTCTTCCCAACTAACCTTCACCCAGGCATCTTTGCCACGATTGAGATATTTTTTGGGCATCGCTCCGGTTGAAGGGTCACGCTCAAAGCCAGATTTGGCCCAATCGAAGAAACCTTGACGCACCATCGGCTCTTTACAACGACGATCACCGTAGAAACGTCGAATCAACGCCAACCCTTTTTGACAACAACGCGGGTCCCATCGATTCGACGATTTATTTCCATACACATCTGTTGCCTTGCCAAAACCAAAGGAAGGCCCTATGCGAACAGCAACTCCGTTTTTTACATAAGTCGTCAACAAACAATTGTGGGTATCGTTAGGGGCACACAAGAAATTAAAAGTGGAATCGTAGTGAAAAAGATCACGATAAACTTTTTCCCAATCACGGCTTGGATATCCTTTTAAAGGATTGTCGTGATCGAAGGGCTGCAAAAATTGAAAAACTTCTGAAACCTGACTGCCACAACCGGTCAGCCATAACAAGCCAGCCCCACCTTGCAGAGCCATCTTCAAGAAACTCCGTCGGTCAATCGATCCCATGGACACCCTCCTTTTTGATTTTTCAGCCTCCTTTAACCAGAAACGGGGAATGGGTGGTATGACATGAATCATACTAACCGGATTATGGGAAAGGAAGACCGGCGTACAATCTATCCACGATCCAAGGCATTCACGCGTTCAAGCGTGGTTGGGTGGGAATAATGGAAAAAACTGTAAAGCGGATGGGGAATTAAATTGGAAAGATTTTTTTTGGTTAAATTGACCAGGGCCGACTTCATCGAGGCGGCATTGCCCGTTACTTCAATGGAAAAACGGTCCGATTCATATTCATACTTCCGGGAAAGCCAGTTTTCAAAAGGGGTCAGGATAAAAGTGATATACCCTGAAAAAAGGGGAAACAGGACAAAGGCCTTGTGAGGGGCCGGACTTCCCGCCTCAAAAGCATTATAAAAGGGCTGCCAGCCAATCAAGAGCGACAAAACCCAAAAACCAGCCAAGGTGATTATCAACGAATAAACAAGCTGCTTTTGAATATGCCTTTTTTTGTTATGCCCCATCTCGTGGGCCAATACTGAAATGATCTCATCCTGGGTCATTTGTTTTGAAAGTGTATCAAACAAGACAATACGGCGAAACCTCCCCATGCCGGCAAAATAGGCATTGGAGTGGGATGATCTTTTGGAACCATCAATGGTGTAAATGCCCGACATTTTAAAATCAATTTTTTTGGCGTTTTCATAAATGGCTTCTTTTAATGGGCCATCTTCTAGTGGAGTAAATTTGTTGAACAAGGGAGCCAAAAATGTGGGGTAAATAGTGGCCAAAAAAAGTTGAAAAACAAAAACAGTGGCAAAACCATAAATCCACCAGGTCGTTCCCATTTTTTGGTACAACCAAAACAAAAGATAAAAAAGAGGAATTCCAAACAGGGCCCCCAAGAAAATGCCCTTGATTAAATCAATAAAGAAAAGCCTGAGGGTCATTTTATTAAAACCATATTTTTTCTCGATGACAAAATTGGAATAGAGCCCGGCAGGAACCTGCAAAACCAAAAGGACAAAGGCAAAAATCAGGCAATAAGCCACGGAAAAAACGATCGTCCCTTCTTTCAACCAAAGCCCCAAAACAGCATCAAACAGATCGAACAACCCCAAACCAATGGCTCCCCATAAAAAAGGGATTTTGATCAAATTCCAGACAAGGGCAAAACGGTTTTTTTCAAGCGTGTAATAAATACTTTTCTGAAAATCGGCAAACTTGATTTTATCAATGAAATAGGTCGGAAGATGGGAACGATTTTTCTTGATATGAAAATTATTTAAAAGGATGAGCCCGTTTTCCAG
This sequence comes from Deltaproteobacteria bacterium GWA2_45_12, assembly GCA_001797365.1. Classification (NCBI taxonomy): domain Bacteria; class Deltaproteobacteria; species Deltaproteobacteria bacterium GWA2_45_12. The sequence goes on along the minus strand of MGPH01000021.1, from coordinate 36,992 downwards.
AATTTCATAGGCAAAAAAAAGACAGACAAAAAGAAGGAAGAACCAATTTGACGGCATGCCCAAGAATACAATTGACATCTTGAAAGTGTCAACTTTTGAATGAAAGCCAATGCTTAAAATCCTTTCGGCCCTTCATGACAGCTTGCTCGATGGACATTCCCTTTCCCAAAGCACAGGCAAGAAAACTGGAAAGAGCACAACCTGTCCCCCGGGGATGGGTTGACAAAAGGGGGGACAAAAACCATCGTTTATGGTTTGAATCCATAAAAAAGTCATAAACCTTTTTCTCCCAAACAAATCCCTTGATCAAAAGCGGGGTGTTTGTTTTGGAAAAAAGAAACTGGGCCGCCTCTGACACATCTTTTTTTGATTTAATTTCTCTTCCAAAAAAATAAGAGGCTTCCGCTACATTGGGGGTCCACAAGGAGGTTTTGGGGACCAGACAATCTAACATCAATTTGGCCCCCGC